>DATIPJ010000202.1:0-7890 GCA_035472155.1 Kofleriaceae bacterium | reverse complement strand
CGTGGCTGTCGAGCAGGCGCGCGTTGCTCGGGCCCAGCCCCGACTGCACGAGCGCGCGCGCGGCCGCGACGCCCGCCGCGAAGTCGCGGAACGCCACGCTGGCGCTTGCCCGCCAGCGCGGCCGCGGCACGACGCGCATCCACGCCTCGGTGATCACACCGAGCGCCCCCTCGGAGCCGAGCACGAGGCGCGCAGGCTCGGGGCCGGCGCCCGACCCCGGGTGCCGATGGGTGGCCAGCGTGCCGCGCGGCGTGACCAGGGTGATCGCATGCGCGAGGTCGTCGATGTGGGTCGCGCCGGTCGCGTAGTGGCCGCCGGCGCGCGTCGCGAGCCAGCCGCCGAGCGTCGAGTGCTCGAAGGACTGCGGGTAGTGGCGAAGCGTCAGGCCGTGCGCGGCGAGCTGGTCCTCGAGCGCCGGGCCGAGCGTGCCCGCGCCGATCCGCGCCAGCCGGCTGGTCGCATCGACCTCGTGCACGCCCGACAGCGCGCCGAGGTCGAGCACGGCGACCGCGGCGCGGTCCCCGCGGGCCAGGCGCGCGTCGACCCCGCCCACCACCGACGTTCCGCCACCGAACGGCACGCAGGCCCAGCCGCGGTCGTCGCAGACCTCGAGCACGCGCGCGACCTCGGCAGCGGTGCGCGGCCGCGCCACCAGATCCGGCGCGCCGGCGTAGTCGCTCGCGAACCCGGCGAGCTGGTCGGGAAACGCCCGACCCCGTGCGCACATCGCGCGGTCGCGCGGCGCCTGGGTCGCGATCCCGGCGAGCGCCTCCGGCACGGCCACCGCGGGCGCCGGCACCTCGGGCGCGCCGCCATCGTGCGCCGGCGGCAGCGGGCGCAGCGCGGGCTCGGATCCCGGCAACATCGCGCGCGTGAGATGGATCAGCCCGGCGCGCGCTGCGGCATCGGGAAACTTGTCTCGCCAGCCCCACGCCCAGATGCTGCGTTCGCGCGTAGTGTGTGTCACGGATCGCATGCTACGACCAGATCAGCACCAGGAGGGTTCCATGGAAGAGTTCCGCACTGCCCGGATGGATGACGGGTGCCCCTGCCAGCGAGGCCGCGATGGCGCTTCTCGATGATCTGCTCGCCGGCGGCGGGCTCGCCGACAAGGCCGCTCGCATCGACGATCACCTCGTTCGCCTGCAGTGGGGCTCGGCGTTCGTGATCGCCGGGATCTCGGGCTCCGCCGCGATCGCGTTCGCGCCGCTGTTCCGCGGGGTGCCGCACGGCAAGGAGCAGGCGTTCTACCGGAAGCTCCTCGAGCACAACGCCTACATGGGCGGGGTGGCCTCGTTCGCGATCCAGAGCGACGGCTGGGTCGTGCTCCACGCCGGGCGCGCGCTCAAGGGCATCGACGCCCACGAGTTCGAGACCCTGGTCTCCGGCGTCGGCCGGTTCGCCGATCAGTTCGACGACCAGCTGATCGCCGAGTTCTACATGGGCCAGCCCGAATCGACCAACCAGGTCGACTCGTCGGGCGTGCAGCTCCCGCAAACGGATTGAGGCCGACCGACGCGTTACAGCTTCACGCGCTCGAAGTGGGCTAGCTCGGCCAGCTCGTCGAACCGCTGCTGGATGCGTGCGGTCGTGAGGTCGCGCAGGCCGTCGACCGAGAACTGCTCGACCGCGAAGCTGCCCATCACGCTACCCATGATCATCGCGGTGCGGATCGTCGCCGGCGACAGGTCGCCGGCGTAGGCCAGGTAGCCCATGAGGCCGCCTGCGAAGCTGTCGCCCGCACCGGTCGGGTCGCGGACGTCTGCGAGCGGCATCGCCGGTGCCGCGAACGCGCCGCCGCCGTGGAACAGCAGCGCGCCGGCGTCGCCGCGCTTGATGATCAGCGAGGTCGGCCCCATCTGCAGGATCTTGCCCGCGGCGCGGCGCAGGTTGTGCTCCTCGGCGAGCTGGCGCGCCTCCTCGTCGTTGACCATCAGCGTGTGGACCCGGCCGAGCGTCTTGACCAGGTCGTCGCGCTTGATGTGGATCCACAGGTTCATGGTGTCGGCGGCGATCAGCGCGGGCGCGCGGACCTGGCGCAGCACGTCGAGCTGCAGCACCGGGTCGATGTTGCCCAGCAGCACGAGCTGGGCGTCGCAGTGGCGGTCGTGCAGCTTGGGCTGGAACTCGGCGAACACGCCGAGCCGGGTGAACAGCGTCTCGCGGGTCGCGAGGTCCGGTGCGTAGCGCCCGCCCCAGTGGAAGGTCTCGCCCGCGGTGCGTTCGATGCCCGAGGTATCGACCCCGAGCCGGTCGAGCTCGTCGACGTGGCGCTGCGGGAAGTCGTCGCCGATCACGCCCACCACCGAGACGTGCCGGGTGAAGTACGCCGCCGCCCGCGCGATGAAAGACGCCGAGCCGCCGAGCAGGTCGGTCTTGGGCCCGTACGGCCCGTCGATGTCGTCGAGCGCGACCGAGCCTACGACCAGCAGGGAACGATGGGCGCTGCGCGCGTGCATGAGTAGTGCTCTGGTACCATCGGTGCGCCGTGGCAGGCAATGACGAGCAGTCCATCGAGGCGTTGATCGCCGCCGGCCGCCACGCCGACGCTGCGCGCGCTGCCTCCGAGGCGGGCCAGCATGCCCGCGCGGCGGAGATCTACGAGAAGCTGTGGGATTTTCGCAACGCGCTGGGGGCGGCGCGGGCCGGTGGCGACCTGCCCCGCGTGCTGCGCTACGCGGTCGAGCTCGGCGACGCGGCGGCGGTCGGCGACGCGATGGCCGCGCTGACCGCGACCGACGAAGGCGCGCGGACCGCGCTCGACCTCTTGACCCGGCTGCGCCGCCACGCCGACGCCGCGCCGCTCGCCGAACGGCTGGGCGACGCCGCGCGCGCGATCGACCTCTACACCCGCGCCCACAAGGAGCTCGACGCGGCGCGCCTGCTCGAGGGCCAGGGCCGCGACCGCGACGCCGGCCGCCTCCTCGAGCGCGCGCTCGATCTGGCGGCCACCGCGGAGCGCGCGCCGATCCAGCTCGCGCTCGGCCGGATCCTGGCGCGCCGCGGCTCCTACCCCGAGGCGGCGCGACTGCTGCAGGACGCGCGCAAGGACGCCGCGCTCCGCCCCGAGGCCCAGCGCCACCTGATCGAGACCCTCGCCGCCATGGGCCTGCGCGACGGCGCGCGCGACGCCCTGCTCGAGCTGCGCGCACTCGATCCCGCGGTCCCCGCCGACCTCGACCAGTACCTGCGCGGCTGGCGCGACGAGACCACCGAGCGCAAGACCGGCCGCGATCGCGAGGTGGTCGCCAACCGCTACCGGCTCGACAAGCTGCTGGGCGCCGGCGCCTCGGGCCGCGTCTTCCTGGCCAGCGACGAGGTCGCCGGCAAGAGCGTCGCGATCAAGATGTTCTTCGCCGCCGGGGCGCGCGGCGGCGCGGCCTACGAGCGGTTCGTGCGCGAGGCCCGGCTCGCGAGCACGCTGCGCCACCCCTCGCTCGTCGAGGTCTACGACGTCTCGGTCGATCGCGGCTTCCTGGTCATGGAGTACCTGCCCGGCGGTTCGCTCGCCCAGCGGATATCCGCCGGCGAACGGCTCTTGCCGGCGCAGGTCCGCCGGATGGCGCTCGACATCATCGCCGGCCTCGAGGCCGCCCACCACCGCGGGGTGGTCCACCGCGACGTCAAGCCGGCCAACGTGTTCTTCGACGCGCGCGGCACCGCCAAGCTCGGCGACTTCGGCGTCGCGCACCTGGTCGACCTCGGCCAGACCCAGACCGGCGGCCTGATCGGCAGCCTCGCGTACATGTCGCCCGAGCAGATCACCGGCGCGCCGATCTCGATCGCCGCCGACCTCTACGCCCTCGGCGTGACGCTGTTCGAGGCGATCACCGGCCGGCTGCCGTTCCTGGGCCCCGACTTCGTCGCCCAGCACCTCGGCGAGCCGGCGCCGAGCCCGAGCTCGATCGCGCACGACCTCGCCGCCGGCTGGGACGCGCTCCTCGACGGCCTGCTGGTCAAGAACCCGCGCGAGCGCACCGCGACGCTGGGCGACCTGCGCACCCAGCTCGAGGCGCTCGACCTCGGCGGCCGCCCGGTGATCGGCCCGCGCCGCCAGCCGATCACCGGCACCCACTCGATCATCGCGCTCGCCGAGGAGGACGAGGCCAAGCCGCGCTACCAGTTCGAGACCCCGCTCGGGCGCACCGCGATCTCGGAGCTGGCGCGCGCGGTCGACACGGTGCTCGATCGCACCGTCGTGATCGAGCGCTTCGACCCCACCGACGAGGCCGCCCGCGCGCTCGACCGGGCTCGCCTGCTCGGCCGCGCGCAGAGCCCGTTCGTGCAGCGCGCGCTCAGCCTCGATCGCGCGGCGCGCGTCGCGGTGTTCGAGGCGCCATCGGGGGCCTCGCTCGCCGATGCGATGCCCCAGCTGCCGCCGGCCGAGAGCGTGCGCATGCTCAAGCGGCTGGCGCGCGCCGCCGCCGCGATCCACGAGGTCGGCGGCAGCCACGGCGCGATCTCGCCGCGCACGATCGTGGTCGACGACGGCGCGGTGCCCACCGTGATGGCGG
Organism: Kofleriaceae bacterium; assembly: GCA_035472155.1. Classification (GTDB taxonomy): domain Bacteria; phylum Myxococcota_A; class Polyangia; order Haliangiales; family Haliangiaceae; genus JABFXX01. The sequence goes on along the minus strand of DATIPJ010000202.1, from coordinate 3,376 downwards.
CCGGTCTGGGGCCCGTCGCCGAATCGCGCCCCGCCGACGACGTCGCCGCGATCATCGCGGTGGTCGCCGCGATCGTCGAGTCCGAGCCCACGTTCGAGGCGCTCGCGCGCATGCTGACCGACGAGGTCGGCGCGCAGCTGCCGCCGCTCGAGCCGCCGATCGACGGCGAATCGCTCTACGCCGCGGCCGATGCGATCGACATCGCCGTGCTCGCCGCGCTCGGGTCCCGCTGAACGCGACTAGCGCCGGTTGCCGAGGAGGATCACGATCCAGATCGCACCGTCGCCGAAATCGGGGTGCGGGCCCTGCGCGATGCCGATGCCGACCTCCTCGGCGAGCGAGCCGCTGACCACGCCCGCGCCGTCGAAGCTGTCGAGATCCGAGGTCGCGGTGATCACGCTGTTGACGCGCTGGTAGCGCCGGCCGAGCGATTCGAGCTGGGCGCGCACCGCGCTGTACGCCTCGTCGCGCGACCGCCCGCTCGCGAGCGCATCGGCGAACTGCTGCGCCGGCCCGTGCAGCACCATCGCGGGCACCAGCGGCCGCTGCACCGACGCCAGCTTCTGGCGCACCGACTCGACCGCCTTGGCCGGATCGATCTTCGGCGGCACGCGCGTGAACACCTGGGTGATGAAGATCTCGCGCCGCCCCGAGATCTCCTCGCCGAACGCGACCCCGATGCCGATGTGGGTCGCGATGCCCGACATGACGTTGGCGCGGTGGCCGGGGCTGTTCATGAGGCCCTGGTGCGCCTCGTTGACGCCGTAGGCGCGCGCCACGTTCTCGAGCACGACACCCGAGTGGACGTTGGCCGCGCGCAGGCGATCCGACGCCGAGCCGCTGGTCGGCGACACGTGGGCGACCACGCGCGTGCGCCGCATCTCCTCGGAGTATGCGCGCGCGACCGCCTCGAGCCGCGGGTCGGCGATCAGCGCGGGCAGGCCGGCGGCCGTGCGATCGCGGTTGACCGCCGCGAGCAGGCGGCGCTCGGCCTCCTCGGGGCTCTGCGCCGGCACATCGTCGTGCGCCGGATCCACGGTCACCGACTGCGGCGGGGTGTCCGCGCACCACACCGGAAAGTTGGCGAGCACCGTCGAGCCGAGCTGATCGCTCGCGGTGATCTCGATCTGCTGCCGGCCGTGATGCGCGCACGCGACCTGCGCGGTGAACCCGCCCGGCCGGCCGGCGCGCAGCTCGAGCCGCTGCGTGCTGCCATCGCCGCGCGTCACGAACACCTCCGGATCGCGGTAGTGCGCGTCGACCACCGCATCGATCGTCACCGTGGCGCCGGCCTCGGCGACGCGCGGGATCGGCGCGGTCGAGACGCCCGAGCTCTGGAGCGCGAACACGACTGCGCCCGCGCCATCGCGGGTGCGCTTGGCGGCCCCCACCCCGAGTCGCGCGGTGGCGCCCTCGACGAGGATCTCGGCGAGCCGCGGCTCGAGCTGCTTGACGATGACCTCGGGCGAATCGATGTCGCCCCACACGATGAGCAGCTGCGGCGACGGCTCGATGATGCCGTTGCGCTGGAGCGCAAACTCGACGATGGCGTAGCCCGGGATGCCCTCCTCGGGCACGACCTCGGCGAGCTCCCTGCAGGCGCGAAACAGCCGCGCGTCGGCCACCGGGACGCGGACGCCGGCCCTGGTCGCCGCATCGCTCACCGCGGCGATCACCGCGTCACCGAGCGGGCTGTGCGGCGCGAGCTGCAGCGGCTCGTTGTAGCGCGCCGCCGGCTCGCTGGTCGGCGCAAAGGTCACCGGGCCCGACACCGCCGTCCGCGCTGCGCCGCCGCGCCAGCTGGGCTCGGCGCCGATGCGCTGCGGCGGTCCCCCGCAGGCCCCGAGCACGATCGCCGCGACCAACAGGCCTCGCATCACCGCGGATCGTAACATGGCGGCGCGGCATTTCGCCCTGTTCGGCCCTCGGCTGCTGCCGCGCCGACATCCCATCTGCGACTCCACTTGCGTCGCAGCTCACCAGCGATTTCGCCGGCGATTCGCCGGCTATTTCGTAGGGCTGGCGGGCTGCGCCGCGATCGATCCGCGTGCGTCGGCGAACACCACGTTGAGCATTCGATCGAGCGCGTGGAAGTCGCTGTACGTGATCCGGTTCCACGACGACGCCGTCGGGTTCTTGTCGCCGGTCTTGAGGTCGACGCGCACGATGTTGAGCCGCCAGCGATCGCCGACGCGCGGCGGGAGGTTCACCGCCATCGCCGCGTCGCGACCGCGCACCGCCGCCCACGGGATCGCGATCTCGGCATCCCAGCCCTGGTCGTTGCCGCCGGCCTCGGGCGTGCCGCGCACCTTGACCGCCGTCTGCATTCCCGACTCCCAGCTCGGATCGCCGGGCTTGGCGCGCGTGGTCTCGAACCACGAGTCGAACGTCGCGTTGTTGGGATTGACCTGAAGCTCGACATAGCCGCGCCCGTTGCGATCGGCGTCGATGAACAGCTCGACGCAGTCGGCCTTCCACAGCGGGTCGTCGTGGTTCTTGTACGGGCTCGCCACGTCGCTATCGACGACGCTGACGAAGGCGTACAGGAAGTGATCGTCCCAGGTCAGCCGGGCCGTCGCCTTGCCCGGTGGCTCGCCGCTACCCTCGGCCGCGACGAAGTCGGCCGACGTCGCCGCGGTCGCCCATGCGGGCTCCGATGCCGCGCCGTCGAGCATGATGTCGACGGTCGCGTGCGGGACGTACACCGTGCCGGGCGGCGGCGGCGCCTTCGACACATCGACGTCGATCACGCGCGCGATCACCGCGCGGTCCAGCGTGTGCGCGCCCGAGGCCACCATGCGGTCGCCGACGCCGTGCTCGCCGATCGCGATCAGCCCCACATACAGCGTCGCCGTCGGCGAGCGCCAGTCCGCGCGCAGCGGGACGTCCTGTACGTCGGCGATGATCTCGCCGGCCTTCCACACCGCCGGGCCGTGCGCGATCTGCATGTCGGTCGGCGGCAGATTCATGAAGTCGGCGGTGTTCGGCGCGCCGCGCAGGAACGCGAACACCCGCCAGCCGACGCCGACGGGCTTCACCACCTGCCAGTAGTGGGTGATGCTCATCATCTCGCCGGGCGCGACCGCGCGCGACGCGGGCTCGGCTGGCTTGTCGGGCGGGGGGTCGCCGGATCCCTCGGCGGGGGGTGCAGCGCGTGGTTGGTCGGGTGGCTTCGGCGCCTTGTCGTTCGGCTTGTCGGTGGGCTTGCCGAGCGCGCTGCCGACGTACACGACCTTGCCGCCGATCGAGACGTCGATGCGCTCGACGTCGGCGGTGGGCACCTCGGCCAGCAGGTGCTCGGCGACGTACTTCGGATCGACCTTCTTGGCACCGGATCCCGAGCCCTGGTCGACGCACGCGACCCAGGCGACCAGGC
>DATIPJ010000201.1:0-6919 GCA_035472155.1 Kofleriaceae bacterium | reverse complement strand
CGGCCGTGGAAGCTACCGCTCGCCGTAGGCCTCCCATCGCCTCGCGCGCGCGTTGACGCTCGGTTCACTCTCCGCGAGAGCGCTCGGGGATGGGCGCAGGCCCGTTGGGCCGATATCGACGCGGCCCGTTCCCGTCCGCGAGGTTGACGAGCCCGATGGCAGACCGAAACCACGCCATCTTGAGCGCATTGGTCTCCCGCTCGCGCTCTATCGTGATGCTGCACACTGGGATGATTCCTCGAGAATGGGCGTGACGGCCCGCCGTTCCTGGCCGACGAGCGCGCGATCGCAGAGCGAACGGATCAGGGCTCGCGACGAGCGACCGCGTCGAGGCCGGCGCGAGCGCTGCGGCGCACCGCGGGGTTCGCATCGCCGGCCGCTGCGGTGAAGCGCTGCGTAGCCTCGTCGTACGAGCGCGCTTCGATCAGCAGCCAGCCCAGCATCGCGCTTGCCTCGCCGGCGTGCGGGGACCGGCCGAAGCTGTCGACGAAATCGCGGAACGCAGACCGGGCCTCAGCACCGCGTTGCCCGCGCGCAAGCGCCACGGCGCGCCAGAAGCTGGCGTCCTCGACCAGCGGCCCGTCGGGCGCGAGCAGCACGACGCGCGCAAAGCCGCCGGACGCGCCGCTGAAATCGTTCGTACGCAGCGCAGTCCACGCCTGATCATAGGCTCGCTCCACCGGAGCGCCCGTCGCATCCGCGCCCTGCTCCATCTCGACGGAGGATGCGACCGGCGGCGCTCGCACACCTTGCCGCGACGATGCCGACGATGCCAACGCCGACCGGGACGGCGCCGAACCGCCACGGGCCGGCATCGCCGATCGAGCCTGTGACAACGAGGCCTCGGCGGCCAGGGTCGGCTTCGCGGCGTGCCAGGACTGGCCGGCGGTCAGCGTCGCTGCGCTTCCCGTGCTCGGCCGGAGATCGACGCGACCGTGTCGCACGGCGACGTCGATCAGGTGCTGGTCGCTCGCACGGACCGAGAACGTCGTACCGCGGACCTCGAGCTCGGCGTCGCCGACGAGCACGCGAAACCGCTCACCGGGCCGCAGCGGCTGAACGTCGACGTCGATTGCGCCCTCGACGAGCTGGATGACCTCATCGGGCGACGACGAGATAGCAACGTAGCGCGCGCCTGGATGCGGATGCACGGCACCACGCAGCGATGACGACGGCGTTGACGACAAAGAGGCCGATGGTGACGAGCCCGATGGCGATGGCAATGGCGATGGCGATGGCGATGCCGATGCCGATGCCGATGGCGATGACGATGACGATGACGATGGCGATGACGAAGCCGATGGCGATGGCGATGGCGATGGCGATGGCGATGGCGATGGCGATGGCGATGGCGATGGCGATCGCGATGGCGATCGCGACGAGGATGCCGATGCCGATGCCGATGGCAACGGCGCGTGCGGGCCGCGCGGGACGGCGACGTAGGCAAGGATGCCAGCAGTGGCGGCGCCGAGGACCGTCGGGGCCAGCCATCGGCGTCGGACGAGCGGACGAGGGCCGCTTGCACTGGCGGCGAGGATCGCGGTGCGCACCTCCTCGCGCCGCGCGGGCGAAGGCATCGCCACCGGGAGCTCGCGCGCCAGCTGCATCGCGGCAATTTCGGCGTCCCATGCCGCACGGCAGGCGATGCAGGCGGCGAGGTGCGCCTCGATCTCCGGATCGGCGCCGAGGGTGAGCGCGCGCGACCGCTCGAGCTCACTCGGGCAAGTCATCGCGTGGCCCTCTCGATCGACTCGCGCATCGCCTTGCGCGCCATGTGGAGCCGTCGCCAGAGGGTGCCCTCGGGGACGTCGAGGACGCGGGCGACCTCGACGCCCGGGAGCTGCTCGAGGTCGCAGAGGATGAAGGCGATCTGCTGATCGCGCGGCAGCTGCGCGAGGGCCTCGGCGATGCGGGCGAGGAGCTTGCGGCGCTCGAGCTGGCTATCGAGCAGCTCGGGTGCGGCGGTGATGCGCTCGAGGTAGCGCGCCTGATGGACGCGGCGACGGCGCTCGGCGCGCAGCATGTGGCGCGCGACGTTGGCGGCGACACCCAGGATCCAGGTCTTGACCGACGAGGTGCCGCGGAACGAGGGGGCCGCGCGGCGCACCTCGAGGAACGTGGCCTGCACCAGGTCATCGCGCGCGAGGTCGTCGGTCATCGGCAGCCGCCCGGCGAAGCGGTAGACGGCGAGGTGAAACCGATCGAAGAGGGCGCCGAGGGCGGGGGCGTCACCGGTCGCGCAGGCGGCGAGCAGCGCCTCGTCGGACATCTCGACGATGTCGCCGGCGACGCGGCGCAGCGGGACGAGCTTGGTGGTCACAGCGCTCCGTAGCGTATGCCGACTGCGAACCGGATGAGCGCGCGCGGCTCTGCGGGGTAGATCAGCGTCGGATCGGGCGGGTCGCCGTGAACCTCCATGCGCGCGGCCTGGGTCAGGGCGCCCGTGGCCACGACATCGACCGCAAGGTGCGCCGTGACCGGCAGCGAGATGGCGGCGTGGACCTCGGCGCGCGGGCCGCTGATCTCGACGCCCATTGGCTCGCCCTCGCGGATGTGACGCGTGAACATCGCGCCGTAGCCGGCGGCGAAGCCCGGCGTGAGGGGCGCGCGCCCAAGGGCGATCGGGATGTCGATGCCGATGTAAATCTCGGCGCCGTGGCGCGCGAAGCCGTCCCAGCGCGCGGGGCTGGCGATCACCTTGCCGCCGTGGACGCGCGCCGCGGCGCAGATCGGCCCGAGCATGATGCACGCCTCGAGCTGCATGCCTTGCCACACCGTGCGGTCGCTCGCGAACGAGGTCTCTCCGCCGGCGAACAGCTGGATGCCGCGCGCCGCCGGTGGCGAGACGGTCGCCGGTGGCGCCGCCGGTGCGCGCTCGACCGCCGCGGCGGGAACCTCGCGGCTCTCGAGCAGCGGCGCGGCGACATCGCTGCGCGTCCACGATTCGATCACCGTCGCGGCGGTCGCCACCTCGCTGACCTCGCGCTCGATCACCTCGCGCGCCCCGTCCCCGGCGCCATCGCCCGCGCCATTGGGCGCCGCGCCCACGGACGCGCGATCGGGCGCCGGAGCAACGGACCCGCGATAGGGCGCCGGACCGACGGACGCGCGATCGGGCGCTGGGCCGGACGACCCGCGATCGGGCGCCGCGCCGGACGACCCGCGATCGGGCGCTGGGCCGGACGACCCGCGATCGGGCGCTGGGCCGGAGGACCCGCGATCGGGGCGCGCGGCGACGGCCACGACGATCCGCGAGCCGCGCCGCTCGATGTGAGCGCGGGTGGCAGGACATCGCGGCCGCTCATCGGCGATGCCGCGGGCATCGAGCAGCGCGCGCACCGCATGGACGAGCTCGTCGTCGCCGCTCAGCGCGGCTGCCGGCGGGCATGGCTCCGCGCGCGCGGTCGTGGCGAAGATCACCACGGCGATCAGGGCGCGATGCACCATACAGAATGAGTGGCCGTGCGTGACGAGATCCTTCGCTGAAATGAGGTCACTGACAAGTGCGAAGGAATTCGGACCCAACGGGCACAACCACACGACATGTGGCGCCCAGCGGTCGTTCTCGCGTGCATCGCGCTGCCCATGCGCGCGGGCCACGCCAGCCCAAGCGCCGTCGCCCCGAGCGCCGTTACTCCCACTGCGAGCGCCGCTGCTCTCAGCGCCGTTGCCCCCGGCGCCGCGAGCGCCGCTGCTCCCAGCGCCGCTCCTCCCAGCGCCGTTGCCCCCGGCACCGCCAGCGCCGTTGCTCCCAGCGCCGTTGCTCCCAGCGCCGTTGCTCCCACTGCGGGCGCCGCTGGTCCGAGCGCGATCGACGCGGGCGCACTGATGACGGCGGACACCTGGCGCTACCGTTCGGGGGGCAACCTCGCCGTCGACGGCGGGCTCGCGATCGGATTTCCGGCCGCCCTGCCGACCGGGCTCGCCAAGGGCATCGGCGTCGGTCTCACCATGGGACGCACGGTCGCCTGGGGCGTGCGGGCATCCTGGCTCGCCGCCACCGAGTCCTCACTGCCGTGGACCGTGACGCACAGCGACCTCAAGCTTCGGGCCACCGGCGCGCTGCAGACGTCGGCGGGCCGCGGGACGCTGGGACTGCGGCTCGGCGTCGGAGGAACGCTCGTCCACGAATCGCGCGTCCGCAACCAGGGCATGCGCGCGGGCCTCATGGGGAGCGAGCTCGAGACCTCGGCGTTCCGGCTGCTGCCGGCCGCCGACCTCGACGCCGTCGTCGCGCTGCACATCGCAGGGCCATGGCTCCTGACGACCAGCGGCGGGCCGTCGGTCGATCTCCTCGACGGCAAGCTTCACGGCGGCTGGTCGGCGCAGCTGGGGGTCGCATGGCAACCGTGACGCGCGCCGCCGGCAGGATCGCGATCGCCGCGGTGCTCGCGGCCGGCTGCGGTGACGTCGAGGGCTTCGGCGGCGCCGTGCCGCCGCTCGCGACCGTGCGCGTCCAGGTCACGGGCGACTTCGCGAGCGTGCAGTCGCCGCAGGCCCCGGACTCGACGCTGCGCGCCGCGCTGGTGTGGGGCGCGCAGTGGCTCACCGAGCCGCTCTGCATCCTGCCGCCCGACAATTCGCAGGTCGCTGCGTTCGTCGCGGCCGGTTGCCGCGATCCATTCGGCTTCGTCCCCGATCGCGTCGCGGCCAACGCACCACTGGCCGCCGATGGCACGGCCGCGCTCGAGCTGTTCGATCTGCCTGCCGCCGACGTCATGGTCGGCGATGTCACGGCGCGCATCGCGTACGCGAGCCTGGTCGTCTACGACGACCGCGACGGCAACGGCACGCTCACCCTCGGCCGCTCGGCGCGCCTCGTCGGCCGCGACGAGCCCGACCGCCCCGACGACACGGGGGTCTCGACGACCGACATCGTCTACGCCGCATCGTTCGCGTCGATGACCGAGCCCGACAGCCGCCTGGCCTTCCGCGAGGGCGCCTTCAACGAGACGGCGTTCTATCCGCGCAGCGGCTGCGGTGCGCCGCTGCCGAGCTTTTCGATCGTCGCGGCAGGCGGCTTCTCCCCCGCCGCGGCCCTGGCCGCCCAGCTGCGCGGCGAGCTGCCCTCCGAGGATCCGGCCCAATGCAGCGAGCGCCCGCCCGACGAGCCAGTCCTGCTCACCTATCGCCCACCGGCGCAGCTGCGCGAGCTGGCCTGCGTCGAACGCCGCACCGACAGCAGCGTGCGCTACCGCGAGCCTCCGACGGATGCGCCCGATCTGGCGGATCGCACGATCGCCTGCGCCAAGATCCCCGACTTCGGTAGCGGCGACGCCAACGGCATGATTCAGCTCGTCCTCTCAGGCCGCACGGGTGACTCATGCATGGGCGTCACCCACTACGTGCTTCGCGGCTGCCGCAACGACGCGACCTGCGCGCTGCCGCAATGGGACATCACCGCCACGCCGCCCTCCTGGTGGCCCTGCCCGGCCCAGGCCACGCAGTGATCCGCACGCACACGCAGCACCCACGCGCAGCCCACCGGGCCGCCCGTCCGCCTGCCGCCCTGCCCGCTCTTCTCACGGCAACGGTGCTCGCGCTTGCGTTCCCCGCCAGCGCCGAGCCGACCCCACCGCCGCCCGCGAACCCATCGCCATCCGCGAACCCATCGCCGTCCGCGAACCCATCGCCGCCCGCTAACCCATCGCCGTCTCCGAATCCATCGCCGCCCGCCAACCCATCGCCGTCTGCGAATCCATCCTCGCCACGCGCGACCGCGACGGCGACAACGAATCCCCCTTCTTCGGTCGCGGCTGCGACGACCAAAGGGAACCCGGATGACGATGGCGAGCCCCGACTGTCATTACCCACGGCCGCAGACCGAGCCGTGTGGCGGACGAGTGGGTTCCGGTTGGGGTTGGGCCTTGTATACGGGCGACTGGTGGGGCTGCGCGGAGCACCGAGCGGACGGCTGATCGGGCCAATGATCCGGATCGGCGTGCGCCTCGACGAGAGCTGGTCGGTGCTGACGTCATTCCAGTACGCGGCGGCGTCGAAGAGCGGCGGGCTGTCGGGTTTGCGGTTCGCAGGGACGATTGATCCAACGTGGCACCTGACGCCGAGCCTGAGCGTTGCGCTCGGCTTCGGGTTCGGTGGGATCGTCGAAGGGCGGACAGGTCGCATGGACGCCGACCCGCTGCCGAGCACGCTCGACACGTCGTACACGTTTCCCGATGCGCGCACTCCGGTGGCGAGCTGCAGCGGTGTCGGCGCAGCAGGACTGGCGCGCGTCGAGTGGGGGTATGTGCTCGGGCCGCGATCGCAAGCGAACATCGCTTTCGAGGTCGTCGGGCAGTGGACCGGTTGCGTGGACGATACGAATCGCGTCGAGCCTGATACAGGGACGGCGATCGTGCGCCGCCAGTGGTGGCCGCACACCGGCGCCACGCTGGCGTGGGGGATCACGTGGCGATAGCACGCGATGCTCGTCGGCGAAAACGCGGCGCGACGCTGCCGGTACTGCTCACGCTTCTCGCGGTCGCGAGGCATGCGCCCGCGCAACCTGCATCGCCCACGCCTCCATCGCCAAGTGCGCCGTCGCCCAATGCGCCGTCGCCCAATGCGCCGTCGCCCAATGCGCCATCGCCGAATGCGCCATCACCGAATGCGCCGTCGCCCAATCCGCCATCGCCCGATGCGCCGTCGCCGCCGAGTGGCGCCGGGGCGGGGAGTGCGGCGCCAGGGCCGACGTTCGAGCCGCCGCGCGCGAAGGGCGCGACGGAGGTGCCGTATCCGTCGAATGCGCCCGCGCATACGGTGCCGGTGGTGGTGACGGTGAAGCTGACGGTGGATGCGACGGGGACGGTGCAGAAGATCGAGCCGGTGACGCCGCCGCAGCCGGTGTTCGACGAGGCGGTGAGCGAGGCGGCGAAGGGGTTCCAGTTCGAGCCTGGGATGTATGGCGGCAAGCCGGTGC
>DATIPJ010000200.1:0-10293 GCA_035472155.1 Kofleriaceae bacterium | reverse complement strand
AACTCCGCCCAGCCACTCGGTGCGGTGCGGACCGAGCTGCGCAACCTCGCCCTTCACTTTTGCGCGCAACGCAGCGCGTCTACGCCAGGAACCACCATGCTCTTCGACTGGGTCTACGGAATGTTTTCCAACGACCTCGCGATCGACCTCGGGACCGCGACCACCCTGACATTCGTCAAGGGGCGCGGGATCGTCGCGAATGAACCCAGCGTTGTTGCTGTCCAGGCCTCCTCGCAGGGACCCAAGAAGGTCCTCGCAGTGGGCAAAGAAGCGAAGGAGATGCTCGGTCGTACACCGGGCAACATCGTCGCGATTCGACCGATGAAGGACGGCGTCATCGCGGACTTCGAAGTCACCGAAGCGATGCTGCGCTACTTCATTCAGAAAGCGCATCAGCGGCGCACGCTCGTGCGGCCGCGCGTGATCGTCAGCGTTCCGTCGGGGATCACCGAGGTCGAGAAGCGCGCAGTGCGCGACTCGGCGCTCGCAGCAGCGGCGCGCGAGGTCTACTTGATCGAGGAGCCGATGGCGGCCGCGATCGGTGGTGGCCTGCCGATCACCGAGCCGACGGGCAACATGATCGTCGACATCGGCGGCGGCACGACCGAGGTCGCGGTGATCGCGCTCGCGGGTGTCGTGCTCTCGAAGTCGATCCGGGTCGCCGGCGACAAGATGGACGAAGCGATCGTCCAGTACATCAAGCGCAAGTACAACTTGCTGATCGGCGAGCGCACCGCCGAGATCATCAAGAAGGAAATCGGCTCGGCATATCCGCTCGAGGAGCCGTTGACCGTCGAAGTGAAGGGTCGAGATCTCGTCGCCGGCGTGCCGAAGACGCTCCTGGTCAACAGCGACGAGATCCGCGAGGCGCTGCAGGAGCCGGTCAATGCGATCGTCGACGCCGTGCGCTCGGTGCTCGAGCGCACCCCGCCAGAGCTGTCGGCCGACATCGTCGACAAGGGCGTCGTGCTCTCGGGCGGCGGCGCGCAGCTCAAGAACCTCGACGTGCTGCTGCGCGAGGAGACCGGTCTGCCCGTGATGGTATGCGAGAACCCGCAGCTTGCCGTGGTGCTCGGCACGGGCAAGGTGCTCGACGAGCTCGGCCTGTTGCGCGAGATCGCGCTGCGGTAACCATGCGGGTCACCGGACGATCTCGCGGCGAGGCCCCATGACGCTGCGGCGGCGGCTCGTCGACTGGGCGCTCACGGGCGTGCTGATCCTGGTGCCGGCGCTGGTCCTGCGCGCGAGCCTGTCGCGCGGCACGCCGTCACTGCTCGACGAGGCGCTGTTGCGCATCACGGCGCCGCTCGAGACCTCCGTGTCGTGGCTGGTCGAGGGCGTGGGCGGCACGTGGTCGCGCTACGTTGCGCTGGTCGACGTCGAGGCCGAGAACCGCGAGCTGCGCGACGACAACGAGCGGCTGCGCAAGGAGCTGGCCGCGATGACCCGCCGCGCCTACGACGTGGCGGCGCTCGAGGACCTCGCGGTGGTCAAGAAGCGAACGCCGGCCGACACGCTCGGCGCCCGCGTGATCGGCGCGCCGCTCTCTCCGCAGTTTCGCGTGCTGCGGCTCAAGATCGATCGCGGCCAGCGCGAGGTCGCCTCCGACATGCCGGTGATCACCTCGGAGGGCCCGGTCGGGCGCGTCGAGAAGGTCTACGGCGACTACGCCGACGTGGTGCTGATCAGCGATCCGTCGTCGCGCATCGACGTCGTGCTGCGGAGGCCGAGCGGCGCGAACGAGCGCGACGGCAGCGCGTCGAGCGGCGCGGGCGGAGGGAACAGCGCAGCCGACGCCAGTGGCGCCGGTGGCACGAATGGCGCAGGCGGTGCGAATGGCGCGGGGGGCGCGAGCGGCGCCCACGGTAACGGCCCGGGTAGCGGTGCGGGCGGATCGAGCGCGGGCGTCTCGAGCGGGGCGCGCGGCTTGCTCGTCGGGCTGGGGCGCGCCGATTCGTATGCCTGCAAGATCGAGTGGCTCGAGCGAAGCCGAACGGGCGGGCCGTCGGACGCCAAGGTCAAGGTCGGCGACGAGGTCGTCACCAGCGGCCTGGGCGCGAGCTTCCCGGCGGGCCTCGTGGTCGGTCGGGTCTCGAAGATCGTCGGCGACGACGGCATGTTCCAGAGCGTGGAGGTCAAGCCCACGGTCGACGTATCGCGCGTGCGCGCCGTGATGGTGCTGCTCGCGCCGCCGCCGCCGCCCGATCCCGACGCCAAGTCGAAGCGGCGCTCCGAGCCCGCGTTTGGAGCGCGGCCGCTATGAGGACGGCGACGCTGGTCCTGGCGGCGTACGCGCTGTGCGTGGTGGTCGGCGCGATCTGGCGCTTCTTGCCCTGGATCCGCGATGCGGTGCCCGATGTCGGCGCGCTGACCGCCGCGTACCTCGGCCTGACCGCGCGGCGGCAGGTCTCGCCGGCGATCGGCGGGGCGATCGTCCTCGGCTACCTGATCGATCTGATCTCGGGCGTGCCGCCCGGGCTGTTCTCGCTGGTGCTCGCGCTGACCACGCTGGTCGCGCGCGCGGTGCAGCAGCGGATCCTGGTCCGCGGCGCGGCGATCTCGATCGCATTCTCGGCGTTCGTGGCGCTGCTCGCGGGCGTGCTCTCGCTCATGGTGCGGGTCGGCTACCGGATGCCGAGCGCGAGCCTGGCGCTCGAGCTGCAGCACGTCGCGTTCGTGACGGTCGCGACCGCGATCGTCGGGCCGGGAGTGTGGCGCGTGTTCCGCCGGATCGACGCTACGTTCGCCCGCACGCATCGCGAGCGCGACGCCGCGCTGGAGGGCCTGGCGCCATGACGCACGCCGTGACACAGAGGATGCCGTGCTGATCCGCCAGTCCTCGGGGCCGGGCTCCGGCAATGGCCCTGCGCTGCCGGAGCTGCACCGCCGGCTCAAGTGGGTCGCCGTGATCGGCATCGGCGCGCTCGTCGTCCTGGTCGGCCGGCTGTGGCAGCTCCAGGTCATGCGCGGCGAGGGCTACTACGAGCGCACGGTCTCGAACGTGGTCAAGGAGCGCTACCTGCCGTCGGTGCGCGGCAAGATCCTCGACCGCAAGGGCATCGCCCTCGCCGACAACCGCCCGGCATTCAACATCTATGCGACGCCCAAGCAGATGAACCGGATGCTCCGTTCCGAGCTCGTGCGCATGCTCGGGCTATCCGACGACGAGATCACCAAGATCGACGAGCGGATCGAGATCGGCCGCAAGCGCGACTCGCGCGCTCCCGTCGTGATCCTCGAGGATCAGGGCCGCGACCGCGCCGCGCTCGTCGAGCAATCGCTCGCCCGGCTGCCCGGCGTGGAGGTCCATCACGAGCCGTATCGCTACTACCCGCAGGGCGATCTCGCGGCGCACCTGGTCGGCTACATGACGCAGATGACGTCCGCCGAGGCTGACCGGCTGACCAGCCAGGGCTACGACCCGAGCGAGCTGGTCGGCCGCTACGGCCTCGAGGACAAGTGGGAGAACTACTTGCGCGGCAAGAAGGGCATCGAGCGCTATGCGGTCGACGCGCGCGGCCAGCGGCTCGACGACGCGACCGCCTCGGCGCTGATCCAGGGCGAGCGCGGCGTGCCTGCGGTGCCCGGCGCAAACCTGGTGCTCACGATCGACGCCGAGCTCCAGCGGCTCGCCGAGAAGGCGGTCTCGCGCGCGTCGGCGTCGGCGGTCGTCGTCGTCGAGCCGACCACGGGCAAGATCCGCGCGATCGTCTCCAAGCCGTCGTTCGATCCCAACGTCATGACCGGCCACTTGACGCAGGCCGAGGAGACGATGCTCAAGCAGGATCCGCGCAAGCCGTTCATCGACAAGGCGCTGCGCATGACCTATCCGCCGGGGTCGATCTTCAAGTTCGCGACCGCGATCGCCGCGCTCGAGGACGCGCAGGCGGCCGAGGACGAGAACATGTTTTGCACCGGCGAGTACCAGCTGTCGGGCACGGTGTTCCGGTGCCACGGCACGCACGGCAAGGTCAACTTGATCCAGGCGATCCAGCACTCCTGCGACACGTACTTCTGGAAGCTCGCCGAGCGGATCGGCATCGACCGCATCGCGGACGTCGCGGCGGACTACGGGCTCGGCCGGCCGACCAACCTCGGGCTCAACGGCGACGCGGCCGGCCGCATGCCGACCAAGGACTGGTACGAGAAGACCTCGCACTACAAGGTAGGCTACGCGACCAACGCCGCGATCGGGCAGGGCGACGTCGAGGTCACGGTGCTGCAAATGGCGATGGCGTACGCCGCGCTCGCCAACGGCGGCACGCTGTTCGTTCCCCAGGTCGTCGACCGCCTCGAGGCGCACGACGGCCGGACGATCACGAGCTACGAGCCTCAGGTCTCGCGCACGGTCAAGACGCCGAGCAACGCGCTCGAGATCTGGCGGCGCGGCATGTGGAAGGTCACCAACGAGCGCGGCGGGACCGCGTTCGAGCACGGCCACACCGACGTCGTGACCGTGATGGGCAAGACCGGCACCGCCGACGTCCAGAAGCACCACAAGTCCGTGGGCGAAGAGAACCTCGAGCGCTGGAATCCCGCCGCGCCGCACGCGTGGTTCGCGGGCTGGGCGCCCGCCGAGAACCCCGAGATCGCGATCGTCGTGCTGGTCGAGCACGGCGGCGCCGGCGGCACGATCGCGTGGCCGATCGCCAAGCAGATCCTCGAGGGCTACTTCACCAAGGTCCGCACGCCGCCGATCCTCGCCGCGCCACCGCCGGCCGCGGCCAAGGGAGCCCCGCGATGAGAGGCACCGGCCTGCTCCTGCCGCGCGCCACCATCGGCGTCAGCCGCTGGCGGCGGTTCCGCGCCGCGGTCGACTGGCCGCTGATCGTCGTGATCGTGGCGCTGTGCACGCTCGGCCTGCTGAACCTGTACTCGGCGACGCGCGGCGTGCGCCACCACGCCAAGTTCGACACCCAGGTCCAGTGGATGGTCGTCGGCGTGATCGGCTTTGCCGCGGCAACGATCGTCGACTACCGCACCCTGGTCCGGCTCGCCTGGATGGGGCTCGGCGGCGCGATCGCGCTGCTGCTGATCGCCCGCGTGCTCGGCCATCCGGCCGCCGGCGACACCAACCACGGCATCACGTATCGCTGGCTCAACATCGGCGGCATGGGCATCCAGCCCTCCGAGCTCGCCAAGCTGATGGTGATCCTCGTCCTGGCGCACGTGTTCAAGGACATCGAGCCGTCGAGCTACGCGCCCCGGCGGCTGCTCGGTCAGCTCGCGGTGCTCGCCGTCCCGATCGGCCTCATCGCGATCCAGCCCGATCTCGGCACGGCGATCCTGCTCGGGCTGATCGTGCTCTCGGTCGGTTTCCTCGCGATGCCATCGGTGTGGCCGATGGTCCACGTCACGCTCGCCGGCCTGCTCGCGATCCCGATCCTGTGGGAGACGATGCACGAGTACCAGCAGAAGCGGATCCTCGGCTTCATCGACTGCGGCATCGCGCCGACCAAGGAGTGCTGGCACACGCAGCAGTCGATCTATGCGGTCGGCTCCGGCAAGATCTGGGGCAAGGGCTTCCTCGAGGGCACACAGAACCAGTTCAACTTCGTGCCCGAGCACTGGACCGACTTCCCGTACTCGGTGTGGGCCGAGGAATGGGGCTTCATCGGCTCGGTCGTGCTGCTCGCGATCTTCGGCTTCCTGCTGGTCTGGATCCTCAACGTCGCGCTGTCGGCGCGCGATCGCATGGGCTCGGTGATCTGCGTCGGCGTCGCCGCGATGACCTTCTGGCACGTCGTGGTGAACGTCGCGATGGTGCTCGGACTCGCGCCCGTCGTCGGCGTGACGCTGCCGTTCGTGTCCTACGGCGGCAGCTCGCTGGTCACGTTCTTCCTGGCGATGGGCCTGGTCGCCAACGTCTCGCTGCGCAAGCACGGTTACTGAGCGCTCGCCGCACGAGCGGCCCGATCCCCAGTGATTTCAGCGCCAAAGGCCGAAACGGCCGACCCCGCGGCATTTAGTTAGGAAATAATTAAGCTACCCATCAGGGTAGAGAGCTCGTATGCACGTTGGTCACGGTGGCCAAATTTTTGGTCCCACTGTTCCCGCTGACGCCGGGCGACGAGTGGGATGCCGGCTCGGCAGGCGGACGCGCTACAGGTGCTTCTGCAGCTCGGCTTCCAGCTTGCTGCGCGGCATCGCGCCGACCAGCTGGCTGACCACCTTACCGCCTTTGAAGATCAGGAGCGTCGGGATCGACTTCACGCCGTACTGCTGCGGCACGAGCTGATGATGATCGACATCCATCTTCGCGACCTTGACGCGGCCCTTGTATTCGTCGGCGAGGGCATCGACCGTCGGCGCGATCTGCTTGCAGGGGCCACACCACACCGCCCAAAAATCAACGAGCGTCGGGACGTCACTCTGGAGAACTTCCGTTTCGAAATTGGCGTCGGTGAGCTCCCTGATGTTCGCGCTGGCCATTCGGACCTCCGGTACTCCAGCTTATGTAACCTTGTCGTGCGTCCGTGGCAACCTCACCGACTAGCCGGCTCGTCGCGGCGCCGGTACACTGTTTTGCACGGAATGTCGCGACTTTTCATTTCGGTCGAACGGCTCGATAACTGGACGATAGAGGGCCGCGCCTCGCTCGAGGGAGATCGCATGACGTTGACCGAGCTGAACCGATCGTTTGCGATGAAACCGGCGGTTCACTTCCTGCGGTCCGCGGGCACGGACATCGATCCGCACGACCTGGTCGGCCGGGTGAAGTCCAAGGAAGCGCTCGACGAGATGGGCGCTGATTGCTTCGAGAAGTCCGTGATCTACAAGGACACGGCGTACGACGTGATCGAGGGCTTCATCGGCGAGCCGCTGCTGCCGTGACGCCCGGGGCCGAGCGCCTGCTGTCGGTGTCGGCGTCGCCCGCGTTCTGGGTCGCCGTCGTCGCCTATGCCGCCGCCACCGCCGCGCTGCTCGCGGTCCTCGGCGGCCATGCGCGGCTGCGTGCGCTCGCCCTGGTGCTGGTCGGCGTTGCCTTTGTGGCACACGGCACGGACATCGGCTGGCGTGGCACGCAGCACGTTCACCCGGCGCAGTCGGTGCGCGAGGCCCTCGGATTTCTGTCGTTCATCGTGACCGGGGGCTACCTGCTCGCCAGCGCGCGCTACCGGCTGACGCTGGGCGGCGCCGCCGTGATGCCGGTTTCGCTCGTGATGCTGGTCGTCGCGCGCCTGACGCCGGCCGGAAACGTTCCCGAGGACCTCTCGGCGCTCGGCCGCATCCACATCTCGCTCGCCACGATCGGCGTCGGCGTGTTCGCGCTCGCGAGCGCGCTGTCGGTCATCTACCTGTTCGAGGAGCGCGCGCTGAAGCGCAAGCGGTTCGATGGCATCGCGTTCAAGGACCACGGCGCCCCGCTCGAGGCGCTCGATCGCCTGAGCCACCGCCTGATCTGGGTCGGGTTCCCGATCTTCACCGTGGCGCTCGTGCTGGGCGCGATCTGGGTGTCCAAGCTCGGCGAGTCGCTCGATCGCCCCGAGTACCCGCTCGCCGTGGTGACCTGGATGTTCTACGCGGCGCTGCTCGTGGTGCGCCAGGCGTACGGCTGGCGCGGGCGGCGCGCGGCGCGGCTCACGCTCGCCGGCTTCGCGGCCGCGCTGCTGGTGCTCGTCCTCTACCTCGTGCGACGGATGGTGGAGTGACATGAGCGAGCTGTTCGTCGTCGGCATCAGCTGGCGGACGGCCCCGGTCGCCGTCCGCGAGAAGCTGGCGTTCCGCGAGGAGGAGCTCGGCGGCGCGCTGCAGGCGATGACCGCGGACCTGCCGGTCGCCGAGGCGCTCCTGGTCTCGACCTGCAACCGCGTCGAGGTCTACGGCGTCGCCAAGCAGGGCGCCGACGCGACCGGGCCGGTGCGCACGTTTCTCGCCGAGCAGCGCGGCCTGGTGCCGAGCGACGTCGCCGACGTGCTCTACGACCACCGCGGCTCGGCCGCCGTGCGCCACGTGTTCTCGGTCGCGAGCGCGCTCGATTCGCTCGTGCTCGGCGAGGCCCAGATCCTGGGCCAGCTCAAGGCCGCGTACGGCGTCGCCGGCACGGCCGGCACGTCGGGGCCGCTGCTCGGGCGCTGCCTCGAGCGCGCGTTCGGCGTCGCCAAGCGCGTGCGCACCGAGACCGCGATCGCGCGCGGCGCGGCCAACGTCTCGACGGTCGCGGTCGACCTCGCCAAGCGCGTGTTCGGCGACCTCGCCGGCAAGAGCGTGCTCGTCGTCGGCGCGGGCAAGATGTCGACCCTGGCCGCGCGCCACCTGTACGCCTCCGGCGCGCAGCGCATCATCGTGACCAACCGCTCGCCCGAGAAGGCCGAGGCGCTGGCCGCCGAGATCGACGGCGTCGCGCGCCCGTGGGACGAGCTCGAGCGCCTGCTCGTCGAGGCGGACGTGGTGATCAGCTCGACCGGCGCGCGCCAGCCGATCCTCACGCGCGCGCTGTTCAAGAAGGTCACCAAGGCGCGGCGCTGGCGCCAGCTGGTCGTGATCGACATCGCCGTGCCGCGCGACGCCGAGCCGGCGATCGGCGAGCTCGACGGCGTCTACGTGTTCGACATCGACGATCTCGAGAAGGTCGTCGCCGCCAACCTCGCCGAGCGCGCCAAGGCCGCCGAGCACGCGGCGCGCATCGTCGAGCACGAGGCCGGCCAGTTCGAGCACTGGCTGCGCACCCAGGCCGTGGTGCCCACGATCCGCGCGCTGCGCGAGCGATTCGCGCGGGTCGCCGAGGGCGAGCTGCAGAAGACGCTCGATCAGCTCGCGCGCAAGGATCACTCGGCGGTGCAGACCCGCGAGGCCGTGCAGCGCCTGGTGCAGCTCGTCGTCAACAAGCTCCTCCACCAGCCGACCACCGCGCTGCGCGAGGCGTCGCCTGACGAGGCGGGCATGCGCGCCGAGATCCTGTGCCAGCTGTTCGACCTCGCGCCCGTCGGCACGAACACCGAGGAGCTGCGCGAGCCCGAGCCGGCGCTCGAGGCCGCGATCAGCGAGCCGGCGGCTCCACCCGCGCGAGCCGCCGAGGCAGCGCCGCGACGAAAGGCAGTGACGTGACCGACCGCTTGGTGATCGCAACGCGCGGCAGCGCGCTCGCTCTGTGGCAGGCCGAACACGTCAAGGCGCGGCTCGGCGCCGTGGCCCCCGACGTCGCGGTCACCTTCAACGTCATCAAGACCTCGGGCGACCAGATCCTCGACGTGCCGCTCGCCAAGGTCGGCGGCAAGGGCCTGTTCGTCAAGGAGATCGAGCAGGCGCTGCTCGATCGCGAAGCCGACCTCGCGGTCCACAGCATGAAGGACGTGCCCGCCGAGCTCGCGCCCGGGCTCGTCCTCGCCGCCGTGTCGTCGCGCGAGGTCCCGTGGGACGCGCTCTGCGCGCGCGCGCCGGTCACGCTCGACACCCTCCCGCACGGCGCCAAGGTCGGCACGTCGTCGATGCGTCGCCAGTGCCAGCTGCTCGCGCGCCGCCCCGACCTCCAGATCGCGATGCTGCGCGGCAACGTGCCGACGCGCATCCGCAAGCTCGACGAGGGCCAGTTCGACGCGATCGTCCTCGCCGCGGCGGGCCTCACGCGCCTCGGCCTGGGCGACCGGATCACCCAGCAGCTGCCGATCGAGCTCTCCATCCCGGCCGTCGCCCAGGGCGTCCTCGGCCTCGAGATCCGCGGCGGTGACACCCGCGTCGCCGACCTCATCCGGCGCGCCATCCACGACCCGGCCGAGGAGCGCCGCGTGATCGCCGAGCGCACCTTCCTCCTGCGCATGGGCGGCAGCTGCCAGACCCCGCTCGCCGCCCACGCCCTCACCCAGCCGGGCGACCAGCTCCGCATCCTGGGCCTGTGCGGCATGCCCGACGGCACGCGCATCCTGCGCGCCGAGGTCACCGGCCCGGCCGCCGACGCCGAAGCCCTCGGCCGCCGCCTCGCCGACGACCTCCTCGCCCAGGGCGCCGACCAGATCCTCGCCGCAACGAAGTAGGCACCTCGCACCACCTTGCGCTCGACCCGGCGCTCTCTCGGTCCGCTCACCTTGCGCTCGACCTGGCGCTCGCTCGATTCGCTCACCGTGTGCTCGCCTTGGCGCTCGCTCGAGCCGTCATCGTGCGCTCGACCTGGCGCTCGCTCGATTCGCTCACCGCGCGCGCTCGACCTGGCGCTCGCTCGGTCCGCTCACCGTGCGCTCGATCTGACCATCGCTCGAGCCGCTCGCCATGCGCTCGCGCTGGCGCTCGCTCGATCTGCTCATGCGTGCGCTCGACCTGGCGCTCACTCGGTCCGCTCGACCTGGCGCTCGCTCGGTC
>DATIPJ010000199.1:0-13618 GCA_035472155.1 Kofleriaceae bacterium | reverse complement strand
GTCGGCGGGTTCTCCACGCTGAGCTCGTTCCCGATCGCCTCGGGCAGCCAGTCAGTCGCGGCCGGCGACCTCGACGGCGACGGCAAGGTCGACCTGATCGCGACCAACACCACCGCGAGCAGCGTGAGCGTGTTGCACGGCATCGGCAACGGCACGTTCGCAGCGGCGACCAGCGTCGCGACCGGATCGCAGCCGTCGTGCGTGGTCGCGGCCGATGTCGACGGCGACAACCGGCTCGACCTCGTGGTGGCCAACGCGGGCAGCGGCGACGTCAGCCTGCTGCACAACGACGGCCTCGGCGGATTCGTCGCGTTCCGCGCGGCGGTCGGCGCAGCGCCGGCCTGGGTGACGGTGGCCGACCTCGACCACGACGGTCACCCGGACATCACGGTGGCGACGAACAATCCGTTCACCACCACGCTGTTCTCGGGTCGCTGACGGCGCAAGCGAGCCGCGGACGGCGAAAGCTGTTAGCGTTCGCCTCCGTGAGCGCGTCTTCCTGGTTGGCCCGCCGGCGCGGCGTCGAGATCGCGCTGGTCGGGCTGGTCGCGCTCGCCGCGCTCGCGCCCGGGCTCGCGCGCTACTCGCCGGTCGATCCGTGGGAGACCCACTACGGCGAGGTCGGCCGCATGATGCGGCAGAGCCACGACTACGTCCATCTGCAGTGGCCCGGCACCAACTACGACGGCTTGCCCAACGAGGGCTTCCGCTCCAAGCCGGTGCTCCTGCCGTGGCTGATCGCAGGCGGGATGCGCGCGGTCGGCCTGGTCACCGACGGCGGCTACTCGGGCGAGATGGTCCACGACGCGCGCACGATGGTCGCGCTGCGCCTGCCGTTCGTGGTGTGCGCGGTGCTCGGCCTGATGCTGCTCTGGTGGATGCTCGCGCGCCTGGTCAGCCGGCGGGTCGCGTGGCTCTCGCTGCTCGTCGTCGGCTCATCGCCGATGTTCTGCCTCGTCGCGCGTCAGGCGATGCCCGACATGCCGCTTGCGGCGAGCGCGACCGGCGCGCTGTCGCTGTTCGTGCTCGCGCTCGAGGACGGCGATCGGCCATGCCCGCGGCGCGCGCGCCGAGCGGTGCTCGGGCTCGCCGGCGGCGCCGTCGTCGTGCAGGCCATCTACTACGCGTACTACTTCATCGCGTCGCCCGATCTCGCGGTGCAGTGCCCGGTGTCGCCGGCGCTGTGGCTTCCGGCGCTCATGCTCGCCGCGCTCGCCGGCCTGTCGAGCCGCGCATGGCTCGTCGGTCGCTTGCCGGGTGTCCGCACCGCCGGCACGGTGTGGAGCCGCCTGTTCGGCCTCGCGCCGATCGCGACGATGCGCCAGGTCTACCTGCTCGGCGGCTACGCACTGCTCGGCGTCAGCGTGCTCGCCAAGGGTCCCCCCGGGCTCGCGATCGTCCTCGGTGTCGCGGGCCTGCACGTTGCGCTGCGCGGGCGCTGGCGCGCGGTCTACGAAGGCGAGCTCGAGATCAAGCGCGGCCTCCTGATCGCCGGCGCGATCTGCCTGCCGTGGCACATCGCGATGTTCCTCAAGGACGGCCTCGTCTTCATCAACCAGTACCTCCTCGAGCACATCGTGCAGCGCGGCGCGGTCGGGATCGACAACTCGCCGGGGACGTTCGAGATGTACACCTCGCAGCTCGGGATCGGCATGTGGCTGTGGGCCGCGCTGCTGCCCGCCGCGCTCGCCGCAGCGCTGGTCCGCACGCCGAGCACGACGCGCGAGGGCCGCGTGCGCTTCGTGCTCGCGCTGTGGGCGATGGTCGCGTTCGCGCTGTTCGCCCTCGTGCCGACCAAGTTCCACCACTACATCTTGCCCGCGATCGCACCGCTCGGCGTGCTGGTCGCGTTCTTCCTCGACGATGTCATCGCGCGCCGCGACCGCCTGCACCCGCTGTGGGCCGCGGTCGGCGTCGCGATCGCGCTCCTGGTCTGCCGCGACCTCATGCACGAGCCCGAGCGCTGGATCGAGATGTTCGTGTTCCGCTACGACCGCGCGTGGCCCAAGGGGGAGCCGTGGCTCATCGATCCGTCGGACGGCTTCCTCGCGCTCGGCCTCGCCGCCGCGCTCTCGATCGCCCTCGCCGCGACCCGCTGGCGCCGCCTCGCCGCGTTCGCCCTCGGCGCCGCGGGCCTGTCGATCTGTCTGTGGTCGCTCCACATCTACATGCCGATCGCCGGCACCCACTGGGGCATGCGCGACGCCGTGCGCGCCTACTACGACCAGCGGACGATCTACGGTCAGAAGCTCGTCTACTTCGGCACGGGCGAGCTCTACGACGACTGGCACGCGGCCGGCGATCGCTGGTCGTTCGATACCCACATCCCCGAGGCTCTGCAGGTCGGCCAGCCGATGACGATCCAGATCCAGGTCAACGCGGCCGCCAAGGAGCTGGCCCCGCCGCCGCTCGCGCTCGTCGCCACCGTGAGCGCCGTCGGCGATCATACGGTCGAGCTTGCGCTGTCGCCCGGCGAGCGCGCTCGGCTCGATCCGCTGCTCGCGGCGGCGCGCACCGGCCCGCGCGGACGGCCGGCGATCCGCGTCGTCGATGCCGACCGCATCGTGTCGTGGAACCTCTACTGGCGCGGCGAGAACTTCTGGACCACCGAAGAAATCTGGGGGCCGCTCCCCGAGCTCAAGGCGACGTTTCTGGCCACCACCAACACCGCATTCCTCGCATATCTCAATGATCCGGCGCGCACGCCGCCGGGCCGACGCGTCTTCGTCATCACCGAGTCGTGGCGCGCACAGAGCTTGCGCAACGTGCTTCCCTCGCAGCGCGCCCGCGACACGTTCGACGTCGTCGATACCACTAGTAACAAGTTCTCGCTGACTGTATTCACGCCGTGACAAGTTGTCGAATGCGCCAGTCTCTGGTTGGCGTCGCGAGCGTTCTGTGAAAACGTCGGCGTTCCCTCGAAGGAGCCCCCATGTCTCGCATGTTCCAGCTCGTCTTGATCTCGGCCGTGCTCGCGGCCGGCGCCTGCAAGAAGTCCGACGCACCCGCCGGAAACAAGACGGAGGAGACCAAGCCTGCCGATCCGGCCAAGGCGGATCCCGCGAAGCCTGCGGACCCCGCGAAGGCCGATCCGGCCAAGCCGGCCGACCCGCCGCCCGCCGCCGCCGGCGGCGCCAACTCCGACCTCGAGAACAAGGGCATTGCGATGATGCAGAAGCTGGGCGACGTGTTCGCCAATGACGCCAGCAACTGCGACAAGCTCGCGACCGATCTCAAGGCATTCCTCGCCGACAACAAGCCGCTGATCAAGGAGATGACCGAGCTCGAGAAGAAGCAGACCGAGGCCGAGAAGACCGCCTTCGAGGCGCGCAACAAGAAGGTTCAGGAAGAAGTGCAGGCCAAGATGGAGCCCGCGGCCAAGGCGTGCGCCGACAACAAGAACGTGCAGGAGGCGATGCGCGAGTTCCCGACCGACTGATCGGGCGATCGGGTTCGGCGGTTCCGGCCGCGCTCAAAGGGAGCCGCGCGCGATCGCAACCTTGGTGATCATGACCGGCTCGACCGGCTTGTCGTTGGGCCCGCGCGGCACCGCGGCGATCTTCGCGACCACGTCGACCTCCTTGCATTGACCGAAGATCGTGTGGCGATGGTCGAGCCAGTGCGTCTCGACCTCGTTGATGAAGAACTGGCTGCCGTTCGTGCCCGGCCCGGCATTGGCCATCGCGAGCGTGCCCGCCTTGTGCGTCAGGTCGGGCGGCAGCTCATCCTCGAACGTGTAGCCCGGGCCGCCGCTCGAGCTCGCGAGCGGATCGCCGCCCTGGATCATGAAGCGCGGGATCACGCGATGGAACACCAGACCGTCGTAGAACGGCTTGCCGCGCACCGTCTTGCCGGTCCTCGGATCGGTCCACGGCTTCTGGCCGGTCGCCAGCCCGACGAAGTTGGCGACCGCGATCGGTGCCTTGTCGTCGAACAGCTCGCAGTGGATCGCGCCGTGGCTGGTCGCGATCGTGGCGATCAGCGCACCCTTGCCCTTGAGCGAGCGCGTGTAGATCGCCAGGTCCGCGGCCTCCGGCGCGCGCACCTCGGGGACGATCGCCAGCTCGAGTCGGCGATTCATCCGCCGCGCCTCGTCACCGGCGTTGTCGGCGAGCGGCCTGTCGCGGCCGAGCCCCCTGGCCACCATGCGCTTGGCCGCGATGCCGCGCTTGCCGAGGTACGCCGCCACCGCGTCCGCGCGCTGCTGGCTGAGCTTGGTGTTGTACGCGCCGCTGCGATCGTTGTCGGGCGCGGTGTCATCGGTGTGGCAGCGGATCGCGATCGTCGTCGTCGGATCCTTCGCCAGGGTCTTGGCGATCGCGTCGAGCAGCGGCCGCGCCGAGGCCTTGAGCGCGGTGTCGCCGGTCTCGAACAGGAGGTCGGTCGAGATCGACGGCGCGTGGTCGACCTCCACGCGGTTGGCGGTCACCTCGATCGCCGGCACGTTCGGCTGCCCCGGCACCGGCGCCGGTTGCGATGGCGTGTATTGCGACGGCGGCGGGATGTGCGGCGTCTGCTCTTTCTGCGGCGCTTGCCCCGAGGGAGCCGGCTGTGCCCGAACGGACGTCACCGGCGGAAGCAACGCGAGCGACCACAGCGACCAAGCGACGACCGGGCTCCGGAACATTCGCGAATCCTATCCGGCGCGCTGTCTTCGCGCGCCGATTCGGCGTTGCCGGAACGGCGTGCCGTGGAATCCCTGTGATCATCATAGGTTCGTGTGGCGCCGGGGTTGCATTTTGGGCCGCCATGCACAAGTCCTGGCGACGCCATGTGGTGGCAGGTGGGCTCTTGATCGGTTGTGTCCTGGCGGGGTGCGCCGTCGATGGCGTCGAGCCCGAGGTGCAGGTGAGCGAGGTCCACCAAGGGCTCTATGACGAGGAGTACAACGGCCCCTCGATCGTGGGACCGGCGTTCGAGACGCCGCTGTTCATTCCGGACGGCGCCACCGAGTACTTCAGCGTGGGGACCATCGGCACGCGCGACGAAAACGCGGGCACGGTGATCGGGACGGTCGAGCTCACCGGCGGTGCTTCTCTGAAGTCGGGCAGGTTCAAGGACCTCACGGGCGTCGTGCTGTCGTCGGGCACCGTGCCCGCGGCAAGCGACGTCCACCTGCGGATCGTCGGCGTCCGCCCCGACGGCGACGCCACGCACTACGTCCTCGACGCTGCCGATGGCACCGGGCCGTATAGCCGCGTGTGCAACAACGCGATCCCGCTGTACGGCGTGGTCGACCGCGCGGGCGCCCACCTCGCCAGGAGCAACCGTCTGACGTTCTCGTGCGAGGAGGGCGCTGTTAGCAAGTGCACGCGGTTCGGTTATCCCGCGGGCCTGCCCGGAAGCCGGTTCTGGGGCGTGCACCAGGCATGTCTCCAGATGCTGCCCGCCAACTACTGCGCAGTTGCTGACTCGAACACGCGACCTGGTACCAGCATCGCGTTCTACGACACCGCCGGTGTCTACCCGGTCCCGGCCGGCCTCCAGATCCCGATCATGGACATCGCGAGCTGGCCACCCAACGCGAGCGACTACTACTTCGAGGCGGCGTTCAAGCCGGTGCATACCCCGGCGGCGTGCAACACGCGCTCGCGCTGGCCGCTCATCACCAGCAGCTGCGTCGCGGCGCTCCCCGACTGCCCGATCGCAACCGACACGCTGACCAGCAACCCGTGGAACGCGACGCTCCTCGTCGGCAGCAAGTTCAACCAGCTGCTGCTTCACCGCTGGCGCAGCAACGACGGCACCGGCCGGGATCGCGTCTCGACGGTGCGCGGCTACCACAACCCCAACGACGTGCAGGAGCGGCCGCCGTGGCCGGGCTACGCGTACGGCGGCACCGACGGCGTGCTGCTCCGCATTCCGCCGACGAGCGTGCCGCCGGGCGGCATCGTCGCGGTCTCGATGTTCCGCGGCGCATCGAATGACATGTTCGTGGCCAGGAGCGACGATGCTCGATTCAACGGCGGTCCGTACACCGACGTCGGCCAGGAAGGCTACGTCTACCTGAGCCCTGCGGACGTGCCGAACCCGCGCGCGCTGCGCCTGTATCGCAACCCCACGACCGGCGACGTCAGCTCGAGCACCCTCACGGCGGACGAGGTCGCCGACAGCGGCTACCTCCCGGCGCCGGATGCCACCGGCTCGAACCTCGTCGGATTCATCGCCGGCGTTCAGTGACGCGGGGGTAGATCCGCGCAGATGCGGATCCCGACGAACGCCTCGTGGCGCGTGCCCTGCTGGGCGACGGTGATGTTCATCGTCGCAGCGGTCGTGGGCCCCTGCGACCAAGCTCCTCCGCGCAGCGTGGCGTTCGAGCCGTCGGGGACCCACTCGAAGATGTTCCCACTCATGTCCTGGATCCCGAACGGGCTGGCCGACGCCGGATGACTGCCCACCTCATCGGGTCCTGAGAAGTTGCGGTCGTAGGTCTCGTCGATGTTGGCGTCCGCGCGGAGCAGCCGATCACCGTGCGGGAACCTGCGGCCGTCCGCGCCGCGCGCTGCGCGCTCCCACTCGAGCGGCGTACACAGCCGGGCGCCGGGGACACGACCGGTCTCGGCGAGCCACTGCGCGTACGTGGCGGCAGCCTTCATCGTGACGCCGCCCACCGGCGTGCGCTCCCAGGTGACCGCCTGCTCCTGGGGTGGCCGGTGCTGGTAGATCAGGGGCTCGCCCTCCCTGGCCTCGAGCACCTCCGCGACCGTGTGAAGTGTCAGCTTGTACTTGCCATTCGTCTCGTCGAGGCGGAGCGAGCGCTGCAGCTTCCTGGGGTCGTCCTGGCGCCATTTCTCGCGCGTGGCGCGAGGCAGGCTGCGAAGGTACTCGAGCCACTGCGCGAACGTGACCTCGTGGAGTCCGATCAGGTAGTGCCCAGTCTCCTCCTCGTGGAGCGGCGGTGCGCGCAGGAAGTTGCGGCGCGTCCAGGTCAGATCGCTCTGCAAGTGGTCGTCGGCGCCCTGCAGGAACGTTCCGGCGGGGATGTACGCGAAGTCTTCGGGAACGTCGCCGGGTGCCGGCAGGTCCACGTCGAGCACGAGCGGCTGACCGCGACGCACGACGAACGGCACCAGCACGGGTGTGATGCCGGGCGCCGACACCTGGGCGCGATAGGATCCGGGATCCAGCATGGCGGTCAGGTGATCATCATCGGCAGCCACGGGCGGTGAGTCGAGCGCCGTCGAGCCGTCGCGCTGCTCGCGATACCGCGCGACGTCGATGCGGTTGGCCTTGCTTGCACGGATGGTCACCGCACTCTGCTTTTGCCAGAGCAGGACGTGCGGGCCGTGCTCGCCTTCGTAGCTGATCAGCCGCTGCTCGAGCGCGCGGGCGGCCGGCTCGTCGCGCATGAGGTCTGCGAGCACCGCCTGGTCGTACAGCGCGGCCGCCATGTGAGCGCGCACGGCGAGGTGCAGCGCACCGATCGGAAGCGCCATCTCGAGCGAGTTCGTCGCCATGGTCATGTCGCGCCGCGCGTCTGCGAACAGCTCCTGGGCGTCTTGCCACGCTCGCTCTCGCACTTCGGGCTTGTCGCTCCGGAACACCCGCAGTGTGCGCAGCGTTCGGTCCCACGGGACCGCCCACTCTGGCAGGGGATCGGGGTTGAGCCATGCGACGGCCTGGACCTGGATCACGCGCGCCCGTGCCACCTTGATCTTGGCATCCCACATCGTGTCGCGCGCTTCGTGGAGGAGCGCCGTCACCGCCTCCTCGTCGCGTTGCTGGCGAGCGCGTGCGGCGCCCCACCAGGTGAGGGCGGCGGCGGCGGGGATCGCGAACGCGAGGGCGACGGCGAGGGCGGAGCGCAGGCGGGCGTTGCGGCGGCTGGCGGCGAGGAAGGCGCGGTCGCCGGCGGTGAGGTCCTCGAGGTGCGCGGCCTCGGCGAGCTGGGAGCGGCGCCAGAGCAGCTCGCGCGGGCGGTGGAGGCGCTGCCACTCGTCGGCGGCGGCGCCGAGGCGCGTGCGAATGCCGCGCTGACCGGCGACGTCGTCGAGCCAGCCGCGGAGGGTGCCCCAGGCGTCGAGCAGAGACTCGTGGGCGAGCTCGTAGACCGGGGGACCGTCGGCGACGTCGCGCGCGACGACCAGGCGGCCGGTGACGAGGGCCTCGAGGGCAGCGGCGGTGGCCTCGTCGCCTGCGACGACGAGCTCGCTGCGCACGCGGGACGCGCGCGTGCCCTCGGCGGTGACCAGGGCGAGCAGGACGCGGCGCGCGGCGGTGCGCTCGGGGGCGGCGAGCGCGGTGAGCATCTGATCGGCGTAGCTGGCGAGGGCGCCGGAGACGCCGCCGATGTCGGCGAGGGCGCGCTCGGGGATGACGGCGCGCTCGATGTCGCGGCGCTTCCACAGCTCGGACAGCGCGAACTGGAGGAGGGGGAGGGCGGCGGGCCGATCGACGATCGAGGCGACGAGGGCGTCGACCATGGCGCGGCTCTCGAGCTGCACGCCCTTGGCCCGCGCCGGGGACTCGATCGCCTCGCGCGCGTCGTCGGGGGAGAGGCCGCGCACCAGGTGGAGGCTGCGGGTGGCGACCGCGCGCAGGCCGGGCAGGGCGGCGACGCGGGTGAAGAAGTCGCCGCGCACGGCGACGATGACCTTGATGCCGGGCAGCCCCGCGCCGAGCGCCGCGAGGATCTCGGCCGCGCGCGCGGCGAAGGCCGGCGGATTCTGGGTGACCAGCTCCTCGAGCTGATCGACGAAGATCACCAGGCCGCGATCGGGGGCGAGCGCGAGGTGGCGCGCGAGCGCGGCGGGGAGCTGGCCGCCCTCGGCGACGGTGGGGGCTGCGCCGACTGCGGGCAGCCCGCCGAGCGCATCGCCCAGCGCGGCGATCGAGTCGCGCCCCGGGGTCATCGTGCGCGCGGTCCAGGTGCGGCGGTCACCGAGCGCACCGCCGAGGATCGCGGGCACGACGCCGGCGCGGCACAGCGACGACTTGCCGATGCCCGAGTCACCGGCGACGACGACCAGCGAGGCGCTGCGCAGGCGGTCGACGATCGCGCTGATCTCGGGCCCGCGGCCGAAGAACAGCGCGCGCTGCTCGGCCTCGAACGGCGCCAGGCCGCGGTACGGATTGCCCTCGGGCATTGGCGGCGCGCCGGCCGCGATGCGCTCGAGCTGATAGACCACCTCGTCGGCGGACTCCGGCCGCTCGGTCGGATCGCGCGCCAGGCAGCGCATGACGAGCGCGGCGAACGCGGCGTCCATACCGGGCACGCGCTCGTCGATCGGCGAGGCCGGCGGGCCGTCGAGCACGGCGCGCTCGAGCGACGGGCGATCGGTCTGAGGATACGGCGGCGCGCCGGCGAGCAGCTCGTACATCACCACGCCGAGCGAGTAGAGGTCGCTGCGCGCCGTCGCGGTCTCGGCGCGCCACAGCTCGGGCGCCATGTACCGCGGCGTTCCGAGCAGCGCGCCCGGGCTGGTATGGTCGATCGGCCGGTCGGAGCGGCTCGCGACCTCGGGCGGCGATGCGGTCACCGGCAGCGACGCCACGGTCTCCAGCGACGCGGTGTCCGCGGGTAGTGCGGCCAGTGGCAGTGCGGCGGTCTCCGACGGCGAAGCGGTCATCAACGCGAACCCGGCATCCGCCCGCGGCGACGGAGACGGGGACGACGATGGCGAAGCGGAGCGCGATGGCGGTGGCCAGGGCGATGGCGAGACCGATGGCGACGGCGATGGCGATGGCGAGCGCAGCGGCGGTGCGGCAGCGGTCTCGGTCGTCGCGAGACCGTCGTCCGGCAGCTCGGCCGTCTCGGCGACGCCGCCCGCGCCGTCGGGCGTCTTTCCGTCGGCCGACCGCACGGACAAGCCAGCTACGGGGTCGCGCTCCGCGGGGACCGCGCCGGTGAGCTTCGCGAGGCCGAAATCGAGCAGGCGCGGCGTGCCCGCGTCGTCGATCATGATGTTGCTGGGCTTGACGTCGCGGTGCAGCACCCCGTGACGGTGGGCGGCGGCGAGCCCGCGCGCGATCGCGGTTGCGACCTCGAGGCAGCGGCGCTCGCCGAGCGGGAGGCCGGCCCGGTCGAGCGGCTGGCCGCGGATGAGCTCCTGCACCAGGTAGGGCTCGCCGGTACCGGTGGTTCCGGCGCGGAAGATCCCGATGATGTTGGGATGGTCGAGGCGGGCGATCGCGCGCGCCTCGGTCAGAAAACGTAGCCGGCTCTCCTCGCTGGTCCCGACCCGGAGCAGCTTGAGGGCCACGGCGCGGTCGAGGATCGTATCGTGCGCGAGGTACACCGCTCCCATTCCGCCGCGCCCGAGCATCCGGACGATCCGGAACTCATCGATGTCGGCCGGCGTCGCGGCATCGAGCGTCCCCCGCGGGTTCACCTTGCGAGCGTACACCGGCGCCTCGCCGGAGTGCCGCCGGCGTTCCTCGATCCCCGTCGCAGGGGGTGCCGCGGACCGACGGCGATTCGGCGCCCGCGGCGGCTCGGCCTGGGCGGCGTTCCTCCCGCGGACGGGCGTGGGCGGCATTTCCGCCACCGGACCGCGCAGGCGGCGTTCCGCCGGCGGGCCGACGGCGATCTGCCGGCGGTGGGCTCCCCGCGCGGCGATCTGCCGAGCGCGCCGGCGACCTGCCGGGCGGCGGCGCCGAAGGATCCGTGCGACTGCGCTCTCGTCGCACGAGCGACTCCAGCGCTTCGCGTCGCAGCCGCGATGTTGCCACAGCGCAGTAGTCGCAGCTGTTATTACATCATGAGTACAAACTAGCAGCCGCAGAATGTCGATTGTGTCTGCTGGAATTCAGTACAAGCATGCTGTGCAGCGTCGAAGCAGATGCGGTATGCATTGTACGTGTCCGTGCCGCGCGGCTCCGGCGGCTCGCCATCGCATTCCCAGACCGGCTTGCAGCGGCAGATGCCGGTTCCGCAGGTCTCGTTGCACAAGGCCGGCGTCGACCAGCTCGTGCAGGACCCGAACTGCGCCGGGCAACTGCTCGATGCCTGACAGCCGGCGACCGCCGTGGTGGCCGCGGCCTCGCGCATGGCATCGGGGTCGTTGCTGAGTGCGGCGCGCAGCATCGCCTCCGTCGGTACGATCACCTGGCGGACCACGAACAGCGGGGTGTCGTCGGTGCTCGCCGCGACCGGGCTGGCGGCGATGCGCTCGGGCTCGCTCTGCTCGGTCGGGGGCTGGCGGGGCGCTGTGGTGCAGGCGCATGCGATGCAGGCGACGGCGACGATGACGATTCGTGCTGTGATGCTCATCTAGCTCCTCCTTGTGTGACCGCTCGTCCAGTACGAGCGATCGAACACTAGGCGTCTGCGCGGGACCGCAGCCGCCAGATGCAGGACCACATCTGCCAAAGCACCTTGGTACTCAGATCGCCAGTACAGCTGGGCAGTCGTTGTACCGTGTGAGCCCATCCTCATTAACCCGGATGGTTCAGCGTGGGAGTGTGTGTTGCCGGCTGATTACATACATCCGGCGCGAGGCGTGTTATCAAGAGCACGTGATCCTCGGGGCGTCGGAGTCGGTGACGGCGATCCGCCGCCTGGTCCAGACCGCAGCGCGCTACGGCCTGCGGCTCGAGGAGGGCCCGACCGCGCGCGAGCCGGCGTTCTCGGCGCGGGTGAGCCTGGGTCGCGCCCACGAGCTGTGGGAGCGCGCCGCCCGGGCGCTCGGGCCGTCGTTGCCGATCGCGGTCGCGGCTGCCGACGACGAGCAGGCGTGCCTGCTGTCGCTGGCCGCGATGTCGTGCCGCACGATCGGCGAGGTGATGCGGATGACCGTGGAGCACTGGCGCTACCTCACCGACGCATTCCCCGCCCGCGCCATCCGGCGAGGCGGAGCCGTGCACCTGGAGCTCGACGCCGGGGGCCCGCGACCGCTGGGCGCGCGGCTGGCGATCGAGTACCTGCTGGTCACGATGGTGCGCGCCGGCCGCGGGCTGTCGGGCGGCACCTGGCGGCCGACCGAGCTGATCCTCGGGCATCGACCGCCGATCGATCTCGGCGCCTGGGAGGCGGCGTGCGGCGTGCCGGTGCGCGTGGCGCCCGGGCCGCCGGGGCTGGTCATCGACGAGGCCTCGCTCGCGCAGCCGGTGCGCACGGGGATGTCGCGCGCGGCCGGGCGGTTCTTCGTCGAGCTGCTCGAGTGGTACACGCCCCGCGCGCCGGTCGAGCCGACCCTCGCCGACCGGGTCAGCGAGGCGCTCGCGCGCAACCTCGCCGCGGCTGCGCCGACGGTGGAGCAGGTCGCCGCCGAGCTCGCGCTGAGCGCTCGCTCGCTGCACCGCCAGCTCGCCTCCGAGGGCACGAGCTACCAGCGCCTGCTCGACGACGTGCGCTGCAGCGAGGCGATCCGCCAGACGCTCGACGGCCACCGCCCGCTCAAGGCGATCTCCGCGGCGGTCGGGTTCGCCGATCCACGCGCGTTCCGGCGCGCCTTCAAGCGGTGGACCGGCAGCTCGCCGCAGGCGTTCCGGCTGCGCCGCTAGCGAGGCTCAGCGCCGGTCAGGCGCCGAGCTGGGCGAACACGAAGGCGAACGTGTCGGCCCACTCCTCGACCTGCTGCTTCACGACATCGGCGCCGCCGTGGCCGGCGTTCTTCTCGATGCGCAGCCATACGGGTGCCTGCGACGCCGTGGCGCGCTGCAGCGCCGCGGTGAACTTGCGCGCGTGCATCGGATCGACGCGGTCATCGTGGTCCGAGCTCAGCATCAGCACCGCCGGGTAGCGCGTCCCCTGGCGCAGGTGGTGGTACGGCGAGTAGGCATAGAGCGTCTTGAACTGCGCCGGCTCGTCGGCGGAGCCGTACTCGGAGATCCACGCCGCGCCCAGGCCGAACCGGTGGTAGCGCACCATGTCGAGCAGCGGCACCGCGCAGACCACCGCCTTGAACAGCTCGGGCGCCTGCACGGTCGCGGCGCCCATGAGCAGGCCGCCGTTCGAGCCGCCGTAGATCGCGAGCCGGTCGCGCGAGGTCCACCCGCTGTCGATCAGGTAGCGCGCCGCCGCGACGAAGTCGTCGAACACGTTCTGCTTGTGGGCCAGCATGCCGGCGCGGTGCCAGTCCTCGCCGAACTCGCCGCCGCCGCGCAGGTTCGGGATCGCGACCACGCCGCCGCGCTCGGCGAACACCGCGAAGGCCCCGCTGAACTCCGACGTGATGCTGATCTGAAAGCCGCCGTAGCCGGTGAGCAGCGTCGGCGCATGGCCGTCCTTTGCGGCGTCCTTCTTGTGGAGCAGGAACATCGTGACCTCGGTGCCGTCCTTGGACCGGTAGCGGACCTGCTCGGTCACGAGCTTCGAGGTATCGAGCGGCACGGTGACGCGCGCCCACTCGCCGACCTTGCCGGTCGCGACCGACGTCTTGTAGATCACCGGCGGCGCCGCGAACGAGCTGTATCCGAAATACGCGGTGTCCTCGCCGGGCAGCCCGACCACCGCGCTCGCCGTGCCGAGGGGCGGCAGGTCGATCTTGCGCACCAGCTTGCCGTCGAGCGTGCGGACCTCCATCTCGCTGGCCGCGCTGCGCAGGTAGCTCACGATCAGGTGGCCGCCGATCACGTCGACGGTCTGCATCGTCGCGTCCTGCTCGGGCAGGACCTCCTTCCACGCGGCGCGCGCCGGACGCGCCGGATCGATCGCGAACACGCGGTAGCGCGGCGC
>DATIPJ010000198.1:0-13527 GCA_035472155.1 Kofleriaceae bacterium | reverse complement strand
CACCGCTCCCGGGCTGCTCGTTCGTGTTCGTCCATGGCCCGCCCGAGAACCACGCGTCGCTGGTGACGTTCCAGTGCTCGGAGAGCAACGCGTGGCCGGTGCTCGACGCGATCTGGGCGGGGCTCAACGGCGTCGGGGCGCTGAGCGCCGCGGGCGATGATAACAATGCCAATCAAGGGCAGATCGTGCTCGTCGGTCTGTCCTGGCTCGTGGTGTCCGGAATCTCGGCGATCTATGGCTTCAGCAAGGTCGGCGACTGCAACAAGGCGCGGCAGCAGCGCGACGAGCGTTATGCGTATCCCCCGCCGGGTTATGCCCCGGCGCCGTACGCACCGCCGCGCCCGTCTCCGGCGACGACGCCAACGCCGGCGATGGCTCCGACGCCTGCGGCGGCCCCGACGCCTGCGGCGGCCCCGACGCCTGCGGCTGCCCCGACCCCTGCCGCTGCACCGGCACCGCGGTCTCCGACGTGAAGCGCTCGCTGCGGTCCGCTACGACGCGCCGTCGTCGTCGTCGCCTTCGTCACCATCGTCGGCGTCCTCGCCGTTCTCGTCGAGCTCTTCCTCGTTGCTCTCGTTGGGGATGGTGTCGCCATCGTCGGCTGCCTCGATGGGCGCGGCCGGAGCGATCCCGGACTCGTCGTCGGGCTCGGCCAGCCGCTCGATCGCGGCCACGTGCTCGCCGTCGTCGACGCGCATCAGGCGCACGCCCTGGGTCGCGCGGCCCTGGACCTTGATCTCGCCGACCAGCATGCGGATCAGCTTGCCGCGGTCGGAGATCAGGATCAGGTGGTCGTCGTCGGTGACGATGCGCACCCCGCAGACCTGGCCGTTGCGCGCGGTGGTCTTGATCGTGATGACGCCCATGCCGCCGCGGTTCTTGGTCGGATAGTCGGCCAGGGCGGTGCGCTTGCCGTAGCCGCGCTCGCACACGGTGATGAGCGTGGCGGCGGCGTCGTCGCGCATGAATGTACACATGCCGACCAGGCGGTCGCTGGGCCGGAGCGAGATGCCGCGTACGCCGGCCGCCGTGCGCCCCATCGGCCGCACGCGGTCCTCCTTGAAGCGCACCGCGAAGCCGCGCGCCGACGTCAGCAGCACGTCGTGCGCCTTGGTGGTCAGCTCGGCCTTGATGAGGCGGTCGCCTTCCTCGATGGTGATCGCCTTGATGCCGCTCTGGCGCACGTTCTCGAACTGCGACAGCTCGGTCTTCTTGACCGTGCCGGACTGGGTCGCGAAGAACACGCAAGTGTCGTCGCGGAACTCGGTGAACGGCAGCATCGCGACGACCTGCTCGCCCTCCTGGAGATCGAGCACGTTGACCAGCGCGCGGCCCTTGGCGATGCGCGAGCCCTCCGGCAGCTCGAACACCTTCTTGTAATAGGCGCGGCCCTTGTCGGTGAACAGGAGCACGTGGTCGTGGGTCGACGCCGCGAACATGTCGACGATGAAGTCGCCCTCGGTCGACGTCGCGCCGGTGATGCCGCGCCCGCCGCGGCCCTGGGCCTCGTACTCGTCGGCCGGCGTGCGCTTGATGTAGCCCAGGTGCGTGCGGGTGACGACCATGTCCTTCTGGTCGATCAGCTCCTCGGTGAGGATCTCGCCCTCGGAGTCGACGATCTGGGTGCGGCGCGGGTCGGCGTAGTCGGCCTTGATCTGGCGCAGCTCGTCGGTGATCGCCGTCATGAGCTTGGTCTCGTCGGCGAGCAGGCCCTCGAGGTGATCGGTCAGCTGCCAGAGCTCCCTGTACTCGGCCTCCAGCTTCTCGCGCTCGAGGCCGGTGAGCCGCCCGAGCCGCATCTCGAGGATCGCCTGGGCCTGGCGCGGCGTCAGCGTCGAGAACTGCAGCGCGTTGGCGGCGGCGACCTCGCCCGGCGGCCGCCCGGCTCGCTCGAGGAAGCCGCCCAGCCCGCCCAGGCGCTCGCCGATCAGACGCTGCTTGGCCTCGTCGGTGTCCTTGCTGGAGCGGATGATCTCGATGACACGGTCGATGTTGATGACCGCGAGGCCGAGGCCCTCGACGATCTCGCGGCGCAGGCGGGCCTCGCGCAGGTCGAACAGCGTGCGGCGCGTGACCACGTCGCGCCGGTGGTCGATAAACACCTGGAGCCCGCGGCGCAGCGACAGGGTCACCGGGCGGCCCTCGACGATCGCCAGCATGTTGACCGCGAACGAGGTCTGCAGCTGGGTGTGCTTGAACAGGTTGTTGAGCACGACCTTGTCGTCGGCGTCGCGCTTGAGCTCGAACACGACGCGGATGCCGGTGCGGTCGGACTCGTCGCGGATGTCGCTGATGCCCTCGAGCTTCTTGTCGCGCACCATCTCGGCGGCGGTCTCGATCCAGCGCGACTTGTTGACCAGGAACGGCAGCTCGCTGACGATGATCGCGGGCCGGTCCTTGCGAACCTCCTCGACGTGCGCGATGCCGCGCAGCGCCACCGTGCCGCGCCCGGTCCTGTACGCCGACAGGATCCCGACCCGGCCCTGGATCACGCCGCCGGTCGGAAAGTCCGGCCCGGGGATCAACCGCATGAGCTCGTCGTCGGACAGCCGCGGATTGGCGATCATCGCGAGCACGCCGTCGACGACCTCGCCCAGGTTGTGCGGCGGGATGTTGGTCGCCATGCCGACGGCGATGCCCGCCGAGCCGTTGATCAAGAGGTTCGGGACCTTGGTCGGCATGACCGTGGGCTCGAACTCCTTGTCGTCGTAGTTCGGCTGCCAGTCGACGGTCTCCTTGTCGATATCGGCGAGCAGCTCGGAGGCGAGCTTGCTCATCCGGCACTCGGTGTAGCGCATGGCCGCCGGCGGATCGCCGTCGACCGAGCCGAAGTTGCCCTGGCCGTCGACGAGCATGTAGCGCATCGAGAAGTCCTGGGCCATGCGGACCAGCGCGTCGTAGACCGCGCTGTCGCCGTGCGGATGGTACTTGCCGATCACGTCGCCGACGATGCGGGCGCACTTGAGGTACGGGCGGTTGTACGTGTTGTTGAGGCCGCGCTGCGCGAACAGGATGCGCCGGTGCACGGGCTTCAGGCCGTCGCGCGCGTCGGGCAACGCGCGCGCGACGATCACGCTCATGGCGTAGTCCATGAACGAGCTCGTCATCTCGGTCTCGATCGAGATCATCGTGATGTTGGAGGCGGTGGCGTCAGACATCTGCGAGCATTTCTATAGCCCGCGCAGGCCGAGCTCTCAATGCGCGGCGGCATCCAAAAACCGGCGGTTTCTCGACGAGAAACGACGATTTTTCCGCAGCGCGCACGATTTTTGGGCGACATCGGCGACGCCCCGTCTCTTCAGCCGATGTCTGAACCGATTGCGCCCGGGCCGCGATGTGTTCGCTGCCCGGTGGCCAGGCGCTGGGGCGCTGGGGCCCGCGGGGCGATCGGCACGCAACGCATCGTCATCATCATCAAATGGGGTTGGACATGACCAGGAAAGACATCGATCGCAGGGCCCCGGGGGCCCTCGGAGCCGCGCACCTCGTGCTCGCCGGGCTGCTCGTGGGCGGCTGCTTCGGCGAGGCGCCGCCGGCCACCGACGACGAATCGCAAGCCGCCACCGCCGATGGCACGAGCACCCCGATCGCGCAGCTGCCGCTCGCCGATTCGGCCGGCCCGGCCGTCCTGGGCGAGCTGCTCGCCAAGCCGACCGCGCTCGGCGAGACCGTGGCGCTCCACGTGCGCCTGCCGCCGCCCAGCAACCCACAGCTGGCGCAGAGCCTGGTGCGGGTGGTCGGCTCGCCGGCCAGCCCACAGCTGCTGTTCCGCTCCGACACGCTCGCCAAGCTCGGCGCGATCAAGAAGAGCCCGGGCAAGGACTTCTTCACCGTGTTCACCAAGCTGCCGGCCGAGGAGCTCGACAAGCTCGTCGCCAACGCGAGCCAGATCGCCTCGGGCACCTTCGGCGAGACCACCAGCGAGTCGGTCGTGTTCGACGGCCGCGCCGCCACCGCGCGCATCGTCAACCCCAAGATCGATCCGAATCTGCTGCGCCAGGTCGGCGTGCTGGCGCCGGTCAACGGCTGCTTCATCCGGCCGCTCTCGACGGCGGCGGCGTGGGGCAAATCGCTGTTCATCACCGATCCGGCGATCGTCCAGGACCCGGCGCGCACCTGGGACCCGTGCACCGGCGCGGGCGTGCCCGGCAGCGTGTGGACCTTCGCGCACCTCATGCGCGAGATGGCGGATGGCTCGGGCAAGGCGCCCGAGATCTTCGTCAGGGAGTGGCTGTCGATGTGGCTCAATGACTACACGGTCAACGGCGACACGGTCCCGGCGCGTACGGCGATGTTCAACCAGGTCATCCAGCCGTGGGCCGTGGCCGGCGGCGGCAGCGCGTCGCTGGTACCCAATCCGATCACGGGCAAGCTCGAGGTCAAGCTCACCAGGGCGCTCGACCTCGACATCGCGCCGTTCCGCCTGGTCGCGATCGTCAATCGCATCGACCTCGGCCGCACGGTCAACGGCGTGGGCGGTTATGGCGGGTCGTCGACGAGCCTGCCGGTCACCGCGGGCGAGCTGCGCTTCATCTTCAACGTCGTGCAGCCCAGCCCCTGGGGCGGCGGCACCGAGGCCAGCTGCGGCCGCAAGCGCTTCACCACGATCTTCGAGTACGGCGTCCCGGGCGAAGGCTGTGACGCCGTCGTGGCCTGGGCGCGCCAGTGGACCGGCCTGGCCGCCATGCCGGGCTTCACGCCCGCCTACAAGGCGCAGCTGCAGGCGATGACCGAGAGCGTCGTGCGCCACGGCGCCGCGCCCAGCAAGGGTAACCAGAACGCGATCAACCAGATCCGCACCAACGAGATCGCCCTGGGCCCGTGGTGGGAGCTGCGCGAGTTCACTCTCACCGACGAGGATCCGCCGCACAACGTCGATCCACCGTCGAACGGCCTGCTCCGCAAGCACACGGTTGCCCAGACCCCCGACGACCGCGCGTTCAGCGCGGCGGGCGCGGACCCGACGATCAACGCCTTCATCAACGGCCCCGTTGCGTCCTCGGTCCCGCTGCCGGCCGCCAACCCGAACCGCTGCTCGGCGTCGTACACCGTCCCGTACTTCTTCAACGGCCTGGCGTTCCGCGGCGGCAACTCGATCGTGCCGCCGGGTCACTGGCTCGCCAACTCGATCACCGCGGCCTCGCCGGCCGCCAACATCTGCGCGCGCCATCAGTTCTCGCTCAACACCTGCAACGGCTGTCACCGCGACGACAGCGGCACCAACGGCCTGGGCGGCAGCACGAGCTTCACCCACATCGATCCGCTCTCGCCGATCCCCGTTCGCCTCTCCAAGTTCCTCACCGGCGGCGGCCCGGGCCTGGTCTTCAACGTCAACGACACGCAGCTCGGCGCCCCGGCCTGGCCGTTCGCCGACCTCGAGCGCCGCTTCCAGCGCCTGTTCGACCTCTCGCACTGCACCGCGTGCGCGACGATCTTCACGGTGCGCCCCGAGGTCATCGACGACATCCGCGACATGAATCGCTTCGTGCCGGTCGACATCAACCCGGGCGACCCGCCGCCCTTCGAGATCGGCCCGGTCACCGACGTCACCGTCGTGCAGAAGCTGCTCGACGTCCGCACGGGCGTCGCCGGCGAGCCCATGCGACAGCCGGTCGACGTCATCCGCGCGACCGACGTCTCGGCCCACTGAGCATCGCGCACATTCCGTGCATCGATGCTGCCCGTGCTTTGCCATTTTGCGTCCTTGGGCGTTGTCCGAGGACGAGCGAACTCCGATCAGGCGGATCGAGTAAGCGCAAATCCGTGACGCACTCCATGGCCGTGCGACCGGCCGGTCTGTGCCCGCTGGCCGTGGAAAATCGGTGGCTTCCAGCAATATCGAGATTTTGGCGCGACATTTCGGACGAGCTCGCTCTACAGCTGATCGATGAGCAGAACGATCTTGCAGCGAGCTGGTTGGGTGGCGATGGCGGTCCTGGTGTCGAGCGCGTGCACGGTTGATAAGGGCCGCGTCGACGAGGGCGCGGCAGCCAGTGTCGTGGCCCCGGACCTGTGCACTCCGCGCCAGTGCGGGGAGAACTCGCCGGTGATCGATGGCCTCGGCTTTCACGAGCAGAACCTCAAGGGAGTGGCCAACAAAGAAGGATTGTGGATCGCACCCAAGAAGGCACGGGCTCAGATCGTCCAGCGGGGCATGTCCTACGACCTCAATGTCAGCAACAACCAGATCACGGGATCGAGGAACAATGTAACGCTGCTGTCGGGGAATGCTCTCGAAGGCTCGGTGATCACGATCGAGAGCGCCACCGCAAAATATAGCCTCAAGATTCAGAAGGTCCGGCCGCTGCAGTTTGTCGCCCCACCGAATACTTGGCTCGAGACCTACCAGCTGGCGTGGGCCAAGGAGCACGACGATCACTTCGTCAACCTGTGCGGCGGCGTTCCGCTCTTGCACGATGAAGGCCTTGACGATCTGGGCAAGGCGGCTCCCGAGCTGATGAACATGACCATCTGGGAAGCGGTCGTGTTCGAAGGCGATCGGATCGATACCTTCTTCAAGACGATGAGCAGGACGGCCAACGACGACTGGTTCACGATCGGCTGTGCGACCAGCGCTCCGGCGAAGCTGTTGCTCACGCGGCACACGATCCACACGCAATCGGCCCCGTCGCGGGCCTGGGAGCAGCGCCAAGCGATGCTCAAGATGTACGTCGCCGACTACTGCAACACGGGCGAGTCGTTCACCGTCGCTCGGCAGAAGCTGGTGTGGATGAGCAGCACGTTTCTGTATGCGTTCCCGGCTTGGAAGCTCGAAGCGCGATGGACCGAGACAGGCGCGAAGTGCTTGAATAACCCGCGCATGCTGTATCCGTCGACGTCGCTCGGGGCGGTCGAGTTTCCCGATATCTACGCCGCCCTCGACGCGGCCGGATGCCATCCGCCGATCTGCACGAACCTCGATCCCCTGGCTTTTGATGGTGCGGATCGCGTGAGCTCCAATCCGATGCCGTGATCGGACGCGACCGCTCAACTGCGCTGCCGGCTACCTGCGATCGGTTACGATCGGTACGAGCGCGGCGAGCGCCGTCTCGTAGCCTCCCGCCGCGCGATACCAATCGATCGCCTCTCGGGCGAGACGCCGCGCGTCGTCTGGCTTCGACCCGATCCAGCGCTGTGCGAGCTTGGCGCGCACGCGAGCGAGGCGACGCTCGACGATCGGCTGCTCGGTGAGCTCGAGCTGGGTCAGCGCGGATGTCCAGCAGGGCTCGGCGTCGTCCGGCCGACCGAGATGCTCCCAGCCAAGCGCCGCGGTGACGTAGGCATCCGCGGCCTCGCTGCGGTACCACCATGGCGGGTCGCCGGCGAGCCTCGCAAGCGCGAGGGCCTGCATCGCTTGGATTGCATCGTGCACATGGTCGCCAGCGGTGATCTGGAGGTATGCAGCGGCGATCGTCGCTGTGGCGCGGCTGCGGGGCGACAGCGGATCTTTCGCCGCCGCCGCCATGGCCGCGCGTGCCGTCGCGGTGTCGCCGCGCCCGTCCTCGAGCCATCCGCGCTCCAAGCTCAGTTCCGCGATTTCCGCCTCGAACTGCGGATGCCACTGGCGATAGCCATCCAGCGCAGTCTGCAGCGCCGCCGCAGCAGCATCCGGATTCCGGATCAGCGTTCCCGTCGTGATCCATGCACCCAGCGTGCTGGGGTGCTTTGCGCCGAGCACGGTCTTGCGTTGTTCGACGACCTGCCGGATCCTGGCCTCGCGCTCCGCGGGGTCATCGGCGACCTGGGCGAGGTTATGCAGCACGCTGATGAGCTCCAGCGGCTTCTCGGTCGGTGAAAGCGAGGATGCGCTGGTATCGATGGGGTATGCGGTGAGCGCTTGATGCAGCAAGGCGCGCGCACCGGCACGATCGTTCGCCGCGATGCGCGCGGCCGCCTTGTTGTTGTAGAGCAGCGCGCGGCCGAAGCGGCCCAGCGTGCCTGTGCGCGCGGCGATCGCCTCCATGACCGACCAGTTGCCGACCACATCGCCGCGGTACCGCAGGACAGCATAGATCAAGCGGGCGTAGGATTCGACGGCGAGCACGTCGTCGCCGTTGCGCAGGGCCAGGTCGAGCGCGTGCTCGAACGGTTGGCGCTCGGATACCTCGCCGGTGTTGAGCGCGAGCTCCGCGCGGCCCTGGGCGACCAGCGCGCGGGCGATGAGGGGAGCGTAGCCGGTCTTCTCGGCAGCCTCGACGCCGGCCTTCGCGAGGGTCAGGGCATCGCCCCACCCGGCGATCGACAGGACGATCGCACGCTCGACCATCGGCTCGACGATCGCGACCTGGATGGCCGACGCCTGGGGCGGCGGCGGAACGAGCGAGGCGTCGCCGGCAGTGCAGCCAGTGGCGCTGGGGAGCGAGCGCGCGGCGATGAGGGCGGGGGCGAGATCGTCGCCGCCGACATGCGCCATCAGCTCGGCGACCGCGGTCAACGCGGCCTTGCTGCGCGCGAGGCAGCCGATGCGGCGCTCGTAGAGGGTGGGCGGCAGCTCGCCGCTCTCGTGGGCGATGCAGGCGCGGTGGTGCTCGTCGGCCCAGGCCGCGCTGTAGCGGTCGAGCTCGTCGCCCAGGCGGGCCGCCTCGCCGACGCCGAAGGCGCTGAGGCCGCGGACGTGGGCGACCAGGGCGCCGCGCATCGAGGGGTTCCAGCTGCGGGCGATCTCGGCGGCGCTGCCGGTGCAGGTGGGCGCCGCGTCGGAGTGGGCGCGGCCGACGACGAAGGCGATGGCGGCGGTGGCGACGGCGGCCGCTGCGATGCCGCGCCGACGCCAGATGGTGGCGGGGTCGCGCGAGAGGGCGCGCAGGAGGTCGCGCATCGACGGGAAACGGTCGGCGGGGGTCGGCGCCGTGCCGCGCGCGAGGATGCCGGTCATCCAGCTCGGGACCTCCAGGGTGCGGTCGCCGAGGGTGCGCGTGAGCGCCTCCTGGAGCGAGAAGGCGAAGGCGTACTGGTCGGCGGCCGGGGTGACCTTGTCGCCGGCGGCCTGCTCGGGTGGCATGTAGCGCGGCGTTCCAGCGAGCCGCTTGACCGCCTCGGGCTCCTGGGCGTGGCTGCGCGCGAGGCCGAAATCGAGGACGCGCACGCGGCCGTCGTCGCCACGGATGGCGTTGTCGGGCTTGAAGTCGCGATGGATGAGACCGGCGCGGTGGGCGGCGGCGAGGCCCTCTCCCGCCTGGCGGTAGGCGTCGAGGAGGTCGCGCTGCGAGCATGGCGAGCCCGCGTAGGCGCGCAGCGTGGTGCCCTGGACCCACTCCATGACCAGGTAGACCTGGTCGTCGATGACGCCGACGTCGTAGATCGGGACGACGTTGGGGTGCGAGAGCTTTCCGAGGGCCTGGCCCTCGGCGAGGATGAGGTCGCGCGCGGCGTCCATCGTCGGATGCACGAGCTTGAGCGCCACGCGGCGTGCGAGCTCGGGGTCCCACGCGCCCCAGACGACACCCATGCCGCCGCGGCCGACGATCTCGAGCAGATGATAGCGGCCGATCTTGCCGCGCCGCTGGTGGACCTGCAGCACGCTCGCGATCAGCTCGCGTACGGGCGCCGCGTCACCCGGGGCGCGGGTGTCGGCGTGCGCGTCGACCGAGGCGACGGTGTCGGTGCCGGCAACATCGGTGATCAGCACATGGCAGTCGGCGCACGCGGCCGCGTGGTCGATGATCTGGGCGCGGCGCTCGCTGTCGAGCGTGTGCGCGAGGAGGGCGGCGAACTCCTCCGCGTCGGGACAACCCGTGCTCACCACAGCCAACTATCGATCACCGCATCCGCCGTGTCTACGGCGGCCGCCGTGGGTCAGCGCGGCCAGCGAACGACGTCGACGCGGGCGATCGCGTTGCGGCGGCGGGCCTCGGCGGCGACCTCCTTGGTCACCACGGTCTTGCCGACTGGCGCGAGGGCGCACAGCGCGAGCTTGAGGTGCTGGATGCCGAACGGGATGCCAATGATGGAGATGAAGTTTGCGACCGCCGATCCGAGGTGCCCGAGCGCGAGCCACCAGCCGGCGAGCACGAACCAGAGGATGTTCGCGATCGAGCCCAGCGCGCCCGTGCCGATATCGCTGCGGCCGGTGAGCTCCTCACGATCGATCGCCTCCTGACCGAACGGGAAGAAGCAGAAGGTGCCGAACACGAAGCACGATCGCGCCCAGGGGAGGCCGACGATCGAGACCGCCATGATGAGACCCGCGATCCACCACCCGAGGCCCATGAGGCATCCGCCCAGGACAAACCAGATCAGATTGGCAATTGTACGCATGAGTCCACCCCCGATTCAGAGCGTAGCGCAGGCAGCGGGCGCATGCACGCTGCATAACTCCGGATGAATGGCAATTGGCGGTGAATGGCTTGCTCAGCGCCGCGTGATCCAGCGCTCGCTCGCCATGCGCGACACGTCGGGAGTCGAGCAATCGCGATACGTCGGGTAGATCGAGCTGAGATCCAGGGGACCACTGCCTCGACACGGCACGCTGTCCGACAGCGGGCGGGGCGGAAGGCCCACCATCGGCGGCATGGCGGTTCGCGTCAGGCCGTTGGCGGTGAGATAGCCAGTCGATGGCCACTCGATTCCCCAGATGAGCAAGGTCCCGATGGGGTGGCCGCTCT
This sequence comes from Kofleriaceae bacterium, assembly GCA_035472155.1. Taxonomy (GTDB): domain Bacteria; phylum Myxococcota_A; class Polyangia; order Haliangiales; family Haliangiaceae; genus JABFXX01. The sequence continues at coordinate 2,923 of DATIPJ010000198.1, read as the reverse complement.
CGTCGCGCGCCGGCGTGAATCGCAGCTTGAAGACCTCCGACGCCGCGATCGCGTCGAGATCGTAGCCGGGGCGCTTGAGAAACTTGAACCGGAGGACCTCGCCGGTCGGGCTGATGTCGAGCACCATCCATGCGCGCGTCCACGCGTCCTGGAGGATCGCCGCGTCGGTGTACGGAGGCGCCTTCCGCTCCGAGAAGTTGACGGGTCTGGGAGGGACCTTCGGCGGGATCAAGTCGCGGATGATGATGACTTCCTGCGACCCGCTGTCGGCCGGCTGCTTCCCGCCATCGGCGAGCGCGCGGACATCGAGCATGGCCAAGAACAGCAGGATCAGAGTCGCCGGCCGCACCCATCGAGCGTAGCAGACGCTGCGCGGGAGGTCAGAACACCAGATTGTAGGCAACGAATGCGGCGGCGGCGGCGGCGCCGAACACGAGCAGGTGCATGCCGAGCGTGGGTGGCGTGGGCGCGGCGGCCGCGTGGGTCTGGAGCGAGGACAGCTCGCGCCGCGCGGCCTCGAGGCGCTGGTCGGCGGCGGCGTGGGCGACCCTCTGCCGCTCGAGGTCGGCGATCTCGTCGATCAGCGCGTTGGCTCGCTCGGCGCGCGCGGCGTTGTCGTCGCGGTACATCAGAACTTGTAGCCCTTCTTGGCGGCGACCTTCTTGCTGCTCTTCATCAGCTCGGTGTCGAGCATCTGCGGCTGGGCGGCGTTGGTCCTGGCGCGCTCGGCGTCGAGGAACCTGGTCCGCTCGGCCTCGAGCTTGGCGATCTTGGCCTTGAGCTCGGCGCGCCGCGCGGCGTTGGCGGCGACGATCTGCTGCTTCTCGGCGGCGGTCTTGCCGCGCATCTCGACGGGGAGCTGGTCATCGGACGCCTGCTCGAGGAACTTGCCGTTCTTCTCGACCGCATCGACGAGGTCCCAGTTCGCGTTGCTGTAGCTCTTCTTGCTCTTGAGCTGAGCGCGCTCGAGGGCGACCTTGGGGCTGATCGCCGCCGACGAGGCGTCGGCCTTGGCCTGGCGCGCGACGGAGGCGGCGCCCTCGTTGCCGTAGGCCATGTAGGTGCCGTTGAGCTCGTTGCCGAGGCGGAGGATATCGGCGTCCTGCGGGGAGGGGATGTGCTGCGCGACCTGGTTCTGGTCGATCGTCATGAGGTCCGACATCGCGAGCTTGGCGGCGGCATCCCAGGTCGGCTCCTTGGTGCCGCAGTAGATGAGCTGGACGTGGATGTCCTTGCGCGCGGCGGCCATCATCGCGGCATCGGCGCTGACCGGCCCCTGGTTGAACTCCTCGTTGCCGGCCACGAAGATGAAGCGCAGCGCGCTGGAGTCGGCCGACCACTGCAGCTGGTTGGCCGCGGTCTGGATCACCTGGCCGACGTACTCGGAGCCACCGTTGGTCGACAGGCCGTGTAGCGCCTCGGCGACCTTGTCGAGGTCGGTCGAGAACGGCGAGACCTGGCGGATGAAGCCGCTCTGCGCCGAGAGCCGGTCGTTGCCATACTCGTACAGCGCGAGCTCGACCTTGACGCCGCGGAGCTTGCCATCGACGAGACGGGTCATGCGGCCCATCTGATCGACCATGTTCCACAGCTGCGAGCGCGCCTGGTTGATGAGGCCGTCCATGCTGCTCGAGGTATCGAGGAGCAGCGCGATCTGCACGGTGTCTTGCACCGTGTCGCGCGGCGGCTCGGCGATCTTCTGCGCCGTGGGGGTCGCCGCCATCGCGACCGCGACGGGGGCCGGGGCCGGTGCCGGTGCGTGCCAGCCCGCCGCGTACGCGACACCGGCGGCTCCGCCGAGCGCGGCGACCAGGGTCAGGCTGTGGCGACGCAGCCAGCCGCCGAGGGTCTTCCTGGGAAGGATCATGTCACTCATCGTGCCTCCTGCCGCAGGTGCGGCTGAGTCACCCTGACGCGCAGCACACGGCTTCGGTCTGCCCACGCGGTCAGGAATGTGTAAACCGAGCGGCCGGTGTCCACCGACGGAGGTGCGCGGCGCCGATCGCGCACGGCGCGATGTCAGGGGTCTGTAAAATCGACGCGGACCGCCGCGCCGACCCATGCCGCGGCGCTTTCCAGGGAATAGATCCGCCGCTCGGGACGTTGGCGGCGGATAGCGTCGAGCGGGATAGCGTCGAGCGGGATAGCAGCGCGTCGAACGATGCGTTCAGCAGCGATTGTCGCGGCAGCGCCTCGAGCTCGCGGCCGATCGCAGGCACCTTCGACGAAAGGTCCGCCGGCTTGAGCAGATGGAGGCCGGTACCAGAATGGCACAGCAGCTCGATTTCGCGCCGCGATCGACGACGCGGCCAAACCGATTCTCCGATCTGGATTTGAAAATCCTCTTCAACGGAGCCTCGTACGAGGCGCCGGGCTGTGGGCAGTGGCGGGGGTATGCGTCGCGTGCGGTCGCGAGGCCCGGGCTCGCCACTGTCCATCAGACCACCCTCGCGCTCTCCTGGATTGCGGCCAGCAAGCAGCGCTTGATTGTCCAATTCGCCAAAATATCGGCGATAATACTTGCGTGAGCGCTGGTCACCGGATACTTCTCGAACATGGTCAAGCGATCGCGCGGTCGCCGCAGCAAGGGCGTCCGACCCTCGGAGCCCGAGCAGCTGCCGCTGTTCGCCAAGCCAGCCGACAAGCGCCGCGGGACGGATCGCAAGCGGCGGCGCCGCAAGAAGCCGGGCCCCAAGCCGAAGGCGCGCGCGGGTTCGCGCCACAAGGTGCGGCCCGAGCTCAAGGCGCGGAATCCGGTGCACGTGGTGTTGCGTGTCGTGAGTGCGGTCGGCAACCTGCGCCGCCGCTTGACGTACAAGGCGGTTCGCGAGGCCACGCTGACCACCGCGCGGCGCGAGGACTTCCGGATCGTGCACCTCAGCATCCAGCGCAACCACCTGCATCTGCTCGTCGAGGCCGACCA
>DATIPJ010000197.1:0-17551 GCA_035472155.1 Kofleriaceae bacterium | reverse complement strand
ACTCGCGCCAGAAACGGCGCACCCACACCAGCGCGCGCGCGTCCCATCTCGAGCTGCCCGCGCTCGCTGTTGCAAGCAGACTCCGCGCCGCCGGTGCGTCGAAGCCGTTGTCGGACAACGCGCGCGCACGATCGATCTGCGCCTGCGCGGCGCGCTCCGACGCGGTTCCGGTAGATGCGACATGCGCGAGCGCGACCCGGCCACGGGCGGCGCGCCCATGCGTGGCGCGATCGGGGACAACCGGCGCCGCGTCGAGAGCGACCGCAAAGCTCGTGCGGTCTCCCGACGCGAGCGACATATTGCCCGCGAGAATGGCGTCGCGAAGCTGGGCCGCTAACGGCAGATCGCTGCGGCACAGGGCGACTGCGTCGTCGCAGGCGAGCGCGCCGCCGAGGGCGTCGAGCAGCAGTGTCTGACGCCGGGGCTCGTCCGGGCTCTCCGGGTCCGGAGAAGCCACGGTGGCGACGAGGGTCGCTGCGTAGGCGTCGCCGAGGATCGCGCGCAGTGCAGCGATGAGCGCAGATCGAAAGCCCGGGTTGTCGTGGTAGCCGAGCCAGAACAGGAGGCGGCCGACCGCAGCGGGACCGCCCGCTGTGGCGAGGGCCTCCGCGGCCGCCTTCTTGATGTTCATGTTGCGGTGCTCGAGGCATCGCGTGAGCGCGCCGACGCTCGCGCCGCCGCGCGGCCCGAGCGCACCGATCGCCAGGATCGCCTGGCGCACGGTCTCGATGTCGTCGGCGTCGGTCAGCGCCGTCAGGTTGGCGAGCAGCTCATCGGCGCCGTCGCGGGCGAGCAGTGCTACCACCCGCTTGCGAATCTCCGGCTCGGGGCGCCGCAGCATGCGGTGGATCGCCGGGAACACGCGAGGGTCGACGCCCGGATCGAGGAGGCCAAGGAGGATCGCGGTTTCGGCGTCGCTCAGGTCGGAGCGCTCGAGCAGCTCGCGCGCGAGCGCCGAGATCAGCAGCGGGCCGGCGTCGCCCTCGCTACGGGCAGCGAGCAATGCACGCGGGCGGAGGCAGCCGGCACGGTAGAGCCGCCGGCCCATCGCCTCGAGCGCGTCACGGTCGGCGTCGGGCAGCGTCTGCATGGGCTTGCCGGCCGCGGCTGGATTGAACATCCACGACGGCATGTCGTCGGCTCGCGCAGGGTGGCGGATCGTCCCCGCGGCGAGCTCGGACACGACGCGGAGCAGGAGGTCGCCGATGAGCGGCCACTCGGTGGCACCGGCGACCGCAGCCACCCGGCGCAGAAAGTACGAGGTCGTGGCGTCGCGCGGCACCCCGTGCAGGCGTGCAACCTCGTCGGCCGTGCTGCGCGCCGCGAGCTGGGCCTCGATCGCCGTCGGAACAGCACCGGTCCGCAGCGCACCGCGCACCGCCGCACGGAGGTCCGCATCGGTCTCACTCAGGTGCCACGCAAGGGTCAGCGCGGTGTCGCGAAACGGCCGCAGCCGGACGTGATCGATCGCCGCGATCACGGCGAACACCGTGGCGCGCCCTCCGATCGATCGCAGCGCGGCGAGCGCGGCGCTGGGCTCGTCCTCGAGGTGTGCGAGCACCACCGCTTCGCCGTCGAGGTATTCGATGTCACCGATCGCCCGGATCAGCGCGCGCCGGACCCGCGGCCCGGCGGTCGCGCGCAACGCGGATTCGAGCGCAGCGCCGATCGCGAGCGGCGACTTGCCCTGCGGGCCGCGGGCGAGCGCGACCAGGAGCTCGGCGCGACGCACCCAGCTCGGATCCTCGGGAGCACGCTGATCACGCGCGACCCTATCACGCGCGACCTCAGCACGCGCGACCTCAGCACGCGCGACCTCAGCACGCGTGGCCTCATCACGCATGGCCTCATCACGCATGGCCTCATCACGCGTGGCCTCATCACTCGCGGCCTCATCACGCGCGGACTCGAGCAGGGCGGCGGCGAATGCGTGCCGCGCCGTGAACGTCAGATCGGCGATCTCGCCTGCCGGCAGCTCGGCATTGGCCAGGCAGACGTCGGCGAGCCGCGCCGCGTCTTCCTCGGCGACGAAGTGCCCGAGTCGGTGCTGGGCGCGCAGGAACAAAAGCAGCGGTGGGCCAAAGAGGAGCGGATCGGATGCCGCGATCGAGATCGCCGCTGGCACGTCACGACGGATCGCAAACGAGCCGGCCAGCTCCATCGCGCGCTGGCGGAGCCTGGGCTCCGTGAAAGGATTCTCCATCGCAGCGCGTAGCGGACCTTCGAGCCGCCAGCGCGCGGCGCACTCGAGCGCGGCGGCCAGCACGCCCGGGCGCCCGAGCTGTGCGCTCCAAGCTGCGCTTGGGGACGGCAGGGCCAGCGACCACGGTTCCGCGAGCTCGCGCAGCGCGGCCGCGGCGACCGCGTCGTCGGGCGATCCGGAGAGCTCCTCGAGCATCGCTCGAGCGTCGTGAGGCCGGAGCCGCGACCGGTGCAGCGCCGAGCGCAGCTGCGCGATGGCGGCCTGCGGCAGCGGCGGTTCGGTGCGCCCCGCGAGCGCCGTGAGCCCAGCGGCCGCGTCCACCGAGACGACCAGCGTGTGGGGCGCGAGCGCCTGCAGCAGCCGCTCGCCGAACGGCTCGTGCGCGACCGTCGCCGGCGATGCGATCAGCTCCGTGCGCAGCCACTCGACCTCGATGCCCAGCGGCAAGCCGGCCGCGCGCCAGTCGGGGAGCGCCCCGGGGAGCCATGGCGCGAGGCAACGAGTGAGCCGCGCCAGCAGCAGCGCGACCTCCGGGCCGTCGTCGAGGCGCGCCGGCAAGAGGCGCGCGATGTCGCGGCGCGCGCCGGCGCTGACCGGGTGATCGAGCCAGCGCTCGATATAGAGGAGCGCGAGGTGGCGCGGCGCGCGGCCGTGCCGGAGCAGCGCGGCGAGCTCGTCGAGCGACGCGGTGTGACTCTCGAGCCGCGCAGCCAGGCGCGCGAGATCGCCGTCGCGGAGCAGAGAGGTGATCGAATCGGACGTGGACATGAAGGCCTCGGCAGGTGCAGGGGAGACCGCTCGCCCGCCGGTGGCGAGCATCGTGAGCGATCACGAGCGACGAGGAAACCGCCGATCGCATTGCGACCAGCAGCCGAGCGCGAAGCTCCGGCCACAGGGCGTTCACCTGTGGAACGAGCAGCCGGAGCGCACCGTCAGGCCATGTGCGGAATGTAGCGCTGCACCGTGGCGTTGTCACCCGGAGCGAGCAACGCGGGTCCTCCCGCGGCCGCATCGGCGCCGGCGCATCGGCTCGGCCGCATCGGCGCCGGCGCATCGGCTCGGCGCATCGGCCCGGCGCAGCGGCCCGGCATCCCAGCCGCCACGGCCGGCTGGCTCGTCAGTCGCCGGCTTGCTTCAAGATCATCAGCTCGCCGTTCCCGATCGGACACAGCGAGCTCAGGTAGCCGGTCGTGCTCGCAAGCAGCGCCGTAAACTGCTCCATCTGGTGCGCATGCGAGACCGCGTTATCGACGACGATCAGCGATCCGGGCCGCAGGATGCGCCGCAGCTCCGACCACCAGTCCACGTACTGCTCGCGATCGCTGTCGAGAAAGATGAAGTCGTACTCCGCGTCGCGACACGTCGCCATGAAGCTGCCGGCCTCGTCCGTCACCTGCCGGATGCGCGCGGCGACCCCGCCGCGCTCGAAGTTGCGCGCCGCCATCTCGATCTTGTGCGTCGCCATCTCGATCGTCGTCACCAGCCCGCTCTCGCCCACGGCATCGGCGAGCCACAGCGTCGAGTAGCCATTCGACGTCCCGATCTCGAGCACGGCCCGCGCCCGGGCCGCCTGGATAAGCACCGACAGGAACACGCCCGTGTCGTGCGTGATGTTGAGCATCTTCTGCCGCCGGTCGCTGCTCGCCGCATCGTTGGCCTTGCCGAACGCTTCCAGCTCGCGCAGCAGCTCGAGTAGCTCTGGCTTCATGCGGTCCTCCCAGAGCGAACGTTCATACGAACGAGATGCCGCCGGCAAGTGCACGGTTGCATGCATTGTTACCGGCGGCCGCGCGGCGGCGGTCAGTCGATGGTGCTGTTGCGGAGCAGGTAGTCGACGTGGACGTAATCGCGGACGAGGGCGATCCGGGCGCCGTCGAACGAGAGCTGGACGACGGCGTGCGGGGCCCACGCGCCGTCGACGTGGCGGAAGTGCACGACGGACTCGATGCCGTCGACGTGCGCGAGGGCGAGCTTCCAGGGCCACGCGAGGTGGCCGTAGTTGGTGAAGTAGGAGCTGTCGCGGAGGGGGCCTTCGCTGCGGTGGACGACCTCGAGGCGCGCGTCGTCGGAGAGCAGCGCGAGGACGGCATCCCAGTCGCGCCGGTTGAAGGCGGCGAGGTAGCGCTCGACGAGGGCGCGCTGGTCGGCGGGGAGCGAGGTGCGGGCGCGTGGCGGGGTGAGCTCGGCGCGCTCGAGCTTGTCGCGGCCGCGATGGAGGGCGGCCTTGACGGCGCCCACGCTGGAGCCGACGACGTCGGCGGTGTCCTCGAGGGAGAATTCGAGGACGTCCTTGAGCACGACGCAGGCGCGCTCGCGCGGCGGCAGCTCGGTGACGATGCTGGCGAGCACGCGCTCGGTGCGCTGCTTGTGATCGAGGTGGTCGTCCATCGCGGGGTCCTCGCTGGTGGGCTCGTCGTCGAGCGCGAGCGTATGGCCGCGCCGCCGCGCGCGCAGGTGATCGATGCACTTGTTGTGGGCGATGCGGAATAGCCAGGGGCGCAGTGCGCGTGCGTCGCGCAGCTCGGGCAGGCGGTAGAAGGCCAGCGCGAGGGCGTCGTGGAGCACGTCCTCGCCGTCGCACGGGTTGCCCGTCATCCGGGTGCAGAAGCGATGGAGGTCGGGCCGGAGCTCTTCGCACGCGGCGTCGAAGCGGCGGCGAGCATCGGCGATCTCGGCGATTTCCGGACTTGGCGAGGGTGCATCGGTCACGGGGTCCTCGGTGACAGGACGAACGCGGGCAGAAAAGGATACGGCGTATCCCGCGCCGGGGGTCCTTCGTCTGGGGGGGCGAAAGGACCTGTCATGCTCATCTATTACGACTGGAATGCATCTCCCAACTGCCTCAAGACGAAGATCCTGCTGAACGAGCTGGGGATCGAGTACGAGCAGCGGAGCGTGGACCGGCCGACGCTGCAGGGCGCCGAGTACCGTGCGAAGTTTCCCACCGGGATGGCGCCCGCGATCGAGGACGGCGATGTCCGGATCTCGGAGTCGGGCGCGATCGCGCTGTACCTGGCGCACAAGCACGGCGCGCTGGTGCCCAGGGACGCGGCGCGGCGCGCGCGGATGTTTCAGGCGCTGTCGATCGAGTCGTCGCTGCTCGCGCCCACGGTCGGCGGGCAAGGATTGTTCGGCGAGCTGATGCGGCCCGAAGGGGAACGCAACCAGCCGAGGATCACCGAGCTGCGCGCGAAGGCGCTGTGGATCGCCAAGGTCCTGAGCAGCGTGCTTGGCGATCGTCCGTACTTTGCCGACGAGCTCAGCGTCGCCGATATCCAGCTCTATGCGGCGACCGCGAAGTCGCTCGAGGGCGGTGTGTTCGAGGCGCCGCCGGCCAACCTGGTTGCATGGTGTGCGCGCATGACCGAGCGCAGATCGGTGGCCGCCGCGCGGGAGCAATACCTGGCGTACCGGCGATAAGTGCGCCGCGGGCGCGGCCTGATCGTCGAGGCGCATAGGAGGTGGCGGTGCACGCGTGCGCTGCCGCGCCGTTGGCCGCGTACTCGGCGGTGCTGCTGGCCGCCGGGCCACGGGCGCTGTGGCGCAGCTTGCGGCGCGCAGCTGTTCGCGAGCCCGATCGGGTGGTCTGCGTTCAGGCGACGTCGCACTTGCTGAGGCGCTTCTACGTCACGCGAAGCCGGCGGCCGGCGCAGCCGCGGGAGCGCGCCGAGCATCGCTGCGCTCGGCGATCCAGCGAAAGGCGAGCGCGGCACCGAGCGCGATGAGCGTCTGCAGGAGGAAGTAGACGCCCGGCGAGACCCGGCCGTAGAGCTGCGCGAACATCCCACCGAACAGGTCGCCCACGAACACGGTCGCGAGGAACGCGCCGGTGATCGCGCTCCTGGTGCCCGGCGCGGCGCGGCGAAACGCGAGCTCGAGGCCGACGACGCTGATGCACAGCTCGGCGAGCGTGAGGACGAAGGTCGCGAGCAGCATCCACCACACGCTGACCTTGCCGAACGCCGCGCCGGCCGCGGCCATCGTCACCCCCGTCATGGCGAACACGAGGATCCAGAACCCGAGCTGCATCTTGCGCGGTTCGGGCACGGCGGTGCCGCGGCGCGCCTCGAGCCAGCTCCAGAGCCGATTGAACACCGGTGTGAGCAGGAGAATGAAGACTGGATTGGTGCCCTGGATCTGATCGGGCGTCATCGAGACGGTGCCCCACAGCACGAGATCGACGTGATCGCGCGCGAAGAAGATCCAGGTCGACGCGGTCTGGTCGTACACGAACCAGAACACGGCGACCATGCCGAACAGCGGCGCGAGCCGGCGGATCGACGCGCGGCCGGCGGCGCGTTCGGTGGGGGTCGGCGCGCGCCGCGGAGGATCGGCCGGATAGTGCCGTCGCCCCGCGACGAACAGCACGAACGACACCGCCATCAGCACGGCGGGCACGACCAGCGCGGTCGAGTAGCCGTAGGCGACGCGCACCAGCGGCAGGCCGAGCGAGGTGGCCGCGGAGCCGACGTTGATCGCGGCGTAGAAGTAGCTGAACGCGCGCCCGAGCAGCGCGGTCTTCTTCTCGGCCTCGTAGATCATGCCCATGAGCGTGCTGGTGTTGGGCTTGATCGCGCCGGAGCCCAGCGCGAGCAGCACGAGCGCGATGCCCAGGCCCGCGCGGGTCGGCACGGCGGCGAGGACGAGGTGGCCGGCAAGGTACGGCAGCGCGAACGCGGCGATGGTGCCGAACCGGCCCAGGAAGCGGTCGGCGATGTAGCCGCCGAGGATCGGCGTGAAGTACGCCGCGGCGATGAAGAACGTCATCACGGTGGCGGCCCCCGCCGGCTCGAAGCGCAGGACATCGAGCAGGTACAGCGCGAGCACGGTGCGCATGCCGTAGAACGAGGCGCGCTCGGCGAGCTCCCCCCAGAACACGAACCAGAACCCGCGCGGGTGTGCGCGGAACGATGCGATGAGCGATGCCATGGGTCCCTCCCGCCGCGAACGCGGCAAGGTCACCCTGGAGGACCGAGCGCAGGCGCGGTCGCTGCCCCTGCGGGCCAGCTGCCGGCCGCCCGCCGGCCGCCCGCGGAATGCGGCCTGCCTGCCGCCGGGCGACGATCGCGCTCGACGTGCGCACGTCGGGCCGGCCTCGGTCGGCGACCCGCAACTGCAGCGCGACGCACCATCGCACGCAAAGAGCTCCGGCCCGGCGCGGGCACGGGCAGGCATGCCTCACAAGTCCGCGTGCCTGCGCTTTGCCTGGAGGTCCGCGTTGACGGAGCCAGGGCTGCCTGATGTCCTCGGGTGGGCATGCCCGCGCACGCACCGGTCTGGTACGCGGTCGCACAAGGGGCACTGTGTTTCTCCGTGTCGTGGGCGATCCTCGCGCTCTACCTGCGCGGCACCCCGGTGCGGCAGGGTGAGCCGGCGCCTACCCCGGCGCGCGACGCAGGGCTGCTGTGGATCGGGCTGGCGGTCGCAGCCTGGGGGGTGACTGGCGTGCTCCTGCTGGTGCCGCTGCCCGAAGGGCCCGAGCAGGCGGTGCGCACCGTGCTGTCGTGCGTCAACAGCGGTTGTCTGCTGATCTCGGCCTCGCACTTCGACTACGGACCGGTGATCCTCCAGCGGGCCAGCGAGTACCCGCGATGGAACCAGCTCGCGCTCGTCGGCTCGCTGGCGGTCGCGCTGATCACGCTGGCGCTCTACGCCGCGCTGGGACCGGCGGCGCACATCGTCCGCCTACCGGACTTCGCGCTCTCGTCGGTGACGCTGCTGCTCTATGGCTTCGGGCTGTTTCGCTCGTTCCGCCGGCGCGGGTTCGCGCCGCTGGCGGTGCTCGCCGCGGTCGCGATCGCGCTGCAGTTCGCGGCGCAGGTCCCCGAGGTCATCGACGAGGCCGTGCTCGGGCTATCGGGCGAGCGGCGCTGGATGCTCAACCTGGTGTCCAAGGCGATGGTGCTGGTGGCGTTCCTGTCGCTCGCGATGAGCTGGGTCCACGAGGTCGCGCAGCGCCCCTCGCACAGCGCGATCCGCTTGCGCTTCACCGGCCGGCGCATCGGCGCGCGGTTCATCGTCGAGCTCGGCGACCGCACGCTCGAGGTGCGCGAGACCCCGCACAAGGACCTCCTGGCGCTCGCGGTCGCGCGCGTGCGCGGCGGTGGGCGCGAGGACGCCGGCTGGGTCTCGCTCCTCGATCTGGTCGGGCGGCTCGACGACAGCCGCATCCGCCGCATGCGCGAGGACCTACGCCCCGTCGGCCTCGACAAGGAGATCGAGGCCAATGGCCACAAGTGCTATCGCCTCGCGATCGAGGCGCGCCACATCTGCTTCGATCGCGACGCGCTCGCCGAGACTGCGGATCTCGAGGCGATCGCGAAGCAGATTCCGTAGCCGCTACGGATTGTACGAGAAGTCGAACAGCCAATCCTCGACGAGCGCGCCGTCCTGGACCACGACGTGGCGGCGCACGTAGATGCCCGAGCCGAGCTCGGGCACCGGGCGATCCGGCGGCAAGAGCAGCGTGGCGGTCTTGTGCATGCAGTCGAGCATGTCGGGGAAGCCGGCGAGGGTCTCCTCGTCCTGCACGCCCGTGGTCTCGACCAGTAGCTTGTTGTTCTTGGCCCCGACCGTGAAGTTGAGCGTGGCCTTGCCGGTCGCGCCCTTGCCGGCGCGCTCGATGCACGCCTTCATCGCCGCGTCGGCGTGCGGCAGCATGTCGCGCAGATCGTAGATCGAGATCACCGGCACCAGCTTGCCGTTGGCGTCGCGCTTGAATTCGCGGCGAAAGCTCGGCAGCACGAAGGGGAGCTCGGGCTGCTTGGTCGGCGAGGACGCCGCGCGCGGCGGCGTGGGACCGGCGCGGACCTCTCGCGCGGCGCTCTGGGGCACGCTCGGTGCGACGGGCTCGGCGGCGGCGATCACCGGGGTCGGCGCAGGCCTCGCGGCCGCCGCAGGCGCTGTGGGCACCGGGGCCGGCGTCCCGCTGGTCAGCTGTGCAAGGCCGATCATCATCGCGAGCAGGACGACAAACCCACTGGCGAGGGCGAGCTTGGTGGTACGGCCAGACACGGGGTGACTATGCCGTATCCCGCACCCACTCGCCACGACGCTGCCCATCGGGACGACAGCCAGCTCGCGCGTTGCCGATCACGCAAGGCGGCAGGTATCGGCTTGCCAGAAAGGCACGGTCATCGCCGCGCTGGCGGGATGCCCGCGCGCTCCGCGCTCCAGCGCAGTCCGCTCACTTCTTCGAGCGACCGGTGTGGCCCTGCTTGGGATCGACGAGCGTCGTGTTGCTCGGGCCCATGCCGATGATCTGCACGATGACTTCCTCGTCCTTGGCGCCGTCGAAGTGGTGCGCCTTCGCCGGATGCATCATGAAGCTGCCGGCCTTGAGCGGCGTCGTCTTCTCGGGATCGAAGGTATCGCCTTCGCCGGTGTACCAGGTGCCCTGCACCACGATGACGTAGCGATCCTCAGGGTGCCAGTGCGGCCGGGTCATCGCCCCCGGTGCGAACTTCGCGCGCACCACGTAGATGCCCGGCTTGGTCGGGTCGCCCTGGATGACGGCGAACTTCACGCCGTCGTAGCCCGGGCGCTCCGTCCACTTGACGTCCTCGGGGGTGACCCGCACGAAGCCCGCCTTGTCCTTGTCGGCGCGCGCGCTCACGGTGAACAGCGCCAACGCCACTGCCAGCGCCGCGAAAACGGCAATCGTCGTTCGCATGCCGGGACTCTGCATGATCCGCGAGTCCCGGCGCAATAGCTACGTCACAGCGACGCGTTCGCGCCGGGGACGCCCGCGAGCGAGTGGCGCGGCATCACGTGCACGCCGGTCACGCTGCTCTCGTCGACGGTGCGGGCCGACGTACCATTGACACACTTGTTCGGCTCGGGGACGAAACCCGGGAACGGCGTGTTGGTGATACCGGTGACCGCGAAGTCGTCGATCTGCCAGCCGGCGACTCCCGCGGCCGAGCAGCAGATGTCGGTGCCGATCCGGAACCGCAGCTGCACGGCCTGGCCGGCGAACTGCGTGCCGAAGTCGAGCGTCAGCGACTCGAACGCGGGGAACGACGCGTTGGTGTTGGAGAAGCCATCGCGCCCGCCGAGCGGGTTGCCGAAGTCGGGCGGCAGTGCGTCGGTGTATCCCGGGTCGACGCCGACCGCGGTCACGTCGCGCCAGGTGACGCCACCGTCGTTGGACACCTCGATCACGCCGCCGTCGAACGCGATCAAGCCCGCGATGCCCTCGAGGTTGAACGCGTGCTTGAGGGTGACGACCAGCGGATCGGTCGCGCTGGCCTGCAGCACCGGCGAGACCAGCTGGGTGTCGCTGATGAACGGCGCGTCGGCGCCGAACAGGACGTGGTTGCCCTTGCCGTCGCTCGCGCGGCCCCAGAGGTCCGCGCCGCCCTCGCCGGTCGGCGTCCAGGCGACGATGCTGGTCTCGAGGCTGTCGGTCGCCGAGACCGCGGCCTGCTCGTCGACGCCCATCGGCGCGTGGAGCGCGATCGCGAGCCGGCCGGTGTTGCAGCCGGCGTCGCCCTGGACGTTGACCGTGATGTCGAGCGTCGTGTTGACCGGCGCGCTGGTCGCCAGCTTGACCGGGATCGCGATGTCGACCTGGCTGAGCGCGGCGACGTTGCCGACCTCGATCCGCTTGCCCAGGGTCACGCCCGGGGTGCTGGTCGTCGCCGTGACGCTGACGCCCTCGGCCGCGATCACGCCGCTGTTGGCGACGGTGATGTGCAGCGTGCCCGACTCGCCGGGATCGAGGATGCCGTCGTGGTCGCACGACACGCCGTCGTCGCTGATCGTCGCCGAGCTGGTCTCGAGCTTGGCGGCGATCGTGCCGCTCTCGACGACGCCCGCGTTGTCGACCGAGTCGCGCGCGGGCGACACGGCGCAGGTGCCGGCGCCGCGGCCGGCGAACGCGGCGGCCATCAGGATCATGTCGTCGGTGTCGAGCGCGCCGGCGGCGGCGAGGATCGCATCGCGCGCCTCGGTGAAGGTCGCCTCGGGCGGCGTGAGCAAGAGGCCGGCGACGACGTAGTCGGTCATGCGGCGGTGCGCCTCGACGAACCCGCGGTTGTCGATCACCACGTTGTAGGCCTCCCACATCATCTGCGCCCAGACTTCACCGGCGTTGTGGACCTCGGAGTTCGGGGCTCCGGCCGGACCGGGGTTGGTCGCCACGTCGGGGAGCGCGTTCTCATCGCCGATGTGGCGGAGGCTGAGGCCGTTCTTGGTGCGGTTGAGGCTGTAGGGGAAGCGACGGATGCCGAAGTAGCCCGGATCGACGAACCCGGACGCCTGCAGACCACCCGCGGTCAGCGCAAAGAGACCCGCGCCGAAGGTGCCGTCGCGGTTGTCGGTCTCGCGCAGCATCATCATGAGGGCGTTGAAGTCGCCCCAGCCTTCGCTCATGCCGTTGCACTGGCTGGTCAGCTCGCACGATGCGAGGCGGTGATGCAGGTAATGGCCCCACTCGTGCGCGATGATCGCGTTGTCGAAGTCGCCGTCTTTCTCGAGCGTCGTGGTGCTGGTGATCGTGATGGTGACCGGGAGCGACGCCTCGAGCGCCAGGCCATCGTCGTTGCCGACGATGACGCCGGGGATGTCGGCGGCCGCGCTGCCGTTGAGGGCGCCCGCCGGGGTGCCCGGGCCGAGCGCGATGACGCCGATGACGCCGATGGCGCCCGCCGCCTTGGCGTTGTCGACGGCGACGACGCTGCCGCACGCGCCGGTGAACTCGAACAGCGCGATCTTGCCGCTGACGTCAGCGTTGACCGGGCTGCACGCGGTGTGCGTGCCGTCGTCGGTGTTGGTCGCGAGCACGACCTCGCCGGTCAGCTCGAAGGTGTGCGGACCGTTGACGAACGAGACCGACGGCGGCGCGGTCGTCGGAGTCACGAGCGTCGTATCGGACTTGCCCGTCCACAGGAACATGTTGGTGACCGGCGAGGAGCCGTCTTCGGGCGTGGCCATGTTGGCGTTGTCGCGCGAGCCGCCGAGCGCGTCGGACTGCGCGCGGGCCTCGATCGGGTCGCCGCCGACGCCGCCGCGGTCGAAGTTGTCGACCTGCGCGTTGCCGGTCGCCTCGGTGAAGCCCGAGTCGTAGTACCAGTCGTGGAGCCAGTTCTGGATGAAGAACAGGTTCACCGCGGCGGCCTTGGACTGGTTCGCGTCGGCGAGCGGCCCCTGCTCGAAGTCATAGCGGTAGTTGAGCGTGCGGCCGGCGCGAACCTCGGGCTGGATGTCGCCGGGCGACAGGCCCTCGGGCGCCGCGAGGTCGGCGAACGCACGGACGTTGTTGCCGATGGTGGTGGTCGCGTCGTTGGCCAGCCACGGGTCGCGCGGGCCATTGAACGCCTCCATCACGACCAGGTTGTAGGGCGCCGGACCGGGCAGCGAGCCATCGGGCACGCCCGTGGGGTGCGGGTTGAAGCTGTCGAGCGCGCCGTCCAGCGGCACGCGCACGCCGGTGGTCTCGGCGAACGCGCGGTAGACGAAGGCATCGCTCGCGACCAGGTTCACGTTGCGAACCACGCGGCCGTCGCGGTCGGAGATCAGGAAGCGGCGCGCGACCGAGTCGACCTTGTCATCGAGCCCGGCCTTGCTGGAGAACAGCTCGAGCGACCAGATCGCGAGCATCTGATCGCCATCGGCCATCATCTCGCGCTTGGCGCGCGCCTTGGTGACGCGGAACTCGGGGGTCGCGGCGACCGTGAGCTCGCGATAGCCGGCGACCTCGTTGCCCTCGGTGATCGCCGGGCGCGCGCGGGTCTTGCCGTACAGCGAGTCGAGCGCGCGGTCGAGCGCGGCGGTCGCGTTCGATTTGAACTGCGGCCGCCCGCCGGCGCCGACCATGGTTCCGGACACCGCGCCGAGCGAGCCGTCGTCGTGCACCAACACGCGCAGCTCGGCCTGGTGGATGTCGAAGCCGTCGATCTGCTGGCGCAGGCGCACGACCGAGGCGCCGCCGCGCAGCTTCTGGACGCTCTGGGTCGCGAGGCTCGAGGCGCGGCCGCTCGCGAGCCACAGCGGTTTGAGCGCCGCGAGGTGATCGCGCGCCGCCTGCTCGGCGGTCATTCCCCGGGCTGCCTGCCGCGGCACGATCGCGCGGATCAGGCGCGGTGCGCCGCGCTCGTCGCGCGCATCGATGGTGACGCCGAGCGAGACCGCGGTCAGGTCGACGCTGGGCTGCACCTTCGGCGGCCCCGGATCCACGGGCACCCCCGACGGCGGCGGTGACGAGCACGTTGCGGTGAATGCCAGCGCAACTCCTGGCAAGACAGTAGCCCTCATTCGAAACATGCGTTCTCCTCCACGAGCGAAACTTCGGTCGTAACTCAGCATGCTGAAATTCAGCGGCGCGACCTTCTCAGATCAGAAAACCACTCTCAATGACCTTTTTCGCGCGCGGGAATAATGTTGTTCTCCGTCGCTGATCCCGGCGTCGCGCAGCCGTCGCAACGGTCAGCACATGTGATCTGACCTGACAGTTGCCCGTGGCTGCAGCTGCCTCACTGCTGCGTCCAATCCGCAAGTCGGAGTCACTGAGTCCCATTCCGGGGGCTCTAGCCTCCAAAATCCGTCGTCGTGTGACACAGCGCAAATCGCTCGTTGTCGCAGTGACCACTGCAGTTGCCACCGACCGACTCGTCGGAATGCACCCGTCGGAGCCGCGAGCCGCCGCGCCGCGCGCTTCGTGGGCGACGCCTCACGCCTGGCGGGCTGCACCGATCAGCGCAGGTACTTCTCGAACCAGGCGATCGCGCGCTCGAACAGATCGCGCTTGTTGCCCGAGTCCTTGAACATGTGGCCCTCGCCCGGATACACGACCATTTCGGTTGGAACACCAAGCGTCTTGAGCGCGTGCCACATCTCGTACGACTGCGGCGGCGGGCACTCGACGTCGCGCTCGCCGACGACGATCAAGGTCGGCGTTGTCACGCGCTTGATGAACGTCATCGGCGCGCTGCGCGCGTAGACCCCGGGGTCGTCGTACACCGATGCACCGAAGTACGGAATCATCCATTGATCGATCGAGTTCTGGCCGTAGTAGCTCTGCCAGTTCGCGACACCCGCGCCGGCGACCGCCGCCTTGAACCGCTTGGTCTGGGTGACCGCCCACATCGTCATGTAGCCGCCGTAGCTCCATCCGGTGATCCCGAGCCGCTCGGGATCGACCGGCGCAGCCTTGAGCACCTCGTCGACGCCGGACAGGATGTCGCGCAGGTCACCGCCGCCGAAGTCCTTCACGTTGGCGCGCGCGAACGCCAGGCCCTGGCCGTAGCTGCCGCGCGGGTTGGGCAGGAACACGAAGTAGCCGAACGCCGAGAAGATCACCGGATCGAACCTGGACTGCGGCCAGTGCGGCGTGGTCACCGACGCGGGCCCACCGTGCGGCGACACGATCATCGGATAGCGCTTCGCCGGATCGAAGTCGCGCGGATAGAGGAGCCAGCCCTGCACCGAGAAGCGGTCGTTCTTCCACGCGATGCTCTTGGCCTGGCCGAGCAGCGGGCGGCGGCTCGCGTTGAGCTGCGTGACCTGCTTCCAGCTGCCGACCGGGCCGGCCCACACCTCCGGCGGGTGGTGCCAGTCCGCGCGCACCAGCCCGACGACCTTGCCGTCGCGCGACGCCGCGTAGTTGCCGAAGATGCCGGCGTGGACCGCCTCGTCGCCTTGCCAGAGCTGGCTCACCTTGCCGGTCGCGACGTCGAGCGTCGAGATCGCGCTCGATCCGCCGACGTACTCGACGATCTGGATCTTCGACGGAGACTGCCAGGTGTACGTGCTCACCGAGGTCGGCCGGCGCGCGGTCAGGTCGCTCGCCTTGCCGCCCGCTGCGGGGATGGTGATCAGGTTGCCGCCGGTCGAGCCCTCATCGCTCATCAGGCCGCCGATGAACGCGATCGTCGCGCCGTCGGGCGCCCATCGCGGCTCGGCGATCTGCAGCGCCGGCTTGTGGATCATCGTCACGGCGGCGCCCTCGGCGCCTGCCGCGGCAGGCATCGTGTAGAGCTTGGCCGTCCACCAGTTGTTGTCGCCCGGCCCAGGCGCGGCGGTCAGCGCGAACGTCTTGCCGTCGGGCGACCAGTCGTACTCGTACACATTCAGATCGGCCGGCGAGACCTGCCTCGCGGCACCGGTGCTCGCGTCGACCAGCGTGAGCCGCTGGTTGTGGATCGCGCCGCCGATCACGCCGGTCTCCACCGGCTGGGCGTTGATCGGACCGCCGCCGCCCGATGCGTTCTCGGCGAACAGCACCGCGACGCGCGCATCATCGGGCGACCACGCGGGATCGGTCAGGAAGCCGTTGAGCTTGGTCACCGGCCGCGCGGCCGCTCCGAGTGTCGCGATCACGAGCTGGGTGTTGATGAACGCCAGGCGCTTGCCGTCGTGCGACCACGCGATCCGCCGGCCCTCGCCGACCTGGACCGGCGCACGCTTGCCGTCGACTGGCGCCTCGAACACCGCGGCCTTGCCGGTATCGCGGCCCTTGTCGAGGATCTTCTCGACCCAGGCGACGCGCGCCCCGTCGGGGGAGATCGCAATCTCCTCGAAGGTGCGCGTGTCGGCGAGGTCGTCGAGGATCGGACCGGGCCTGGGCTGTGCGCCCGCGACGACGGGCCACAGAACGAGCAGCAACGGCATTTTCATGGCCGCTACTGTAATCGTTCGGTGCCCGGGTCGCGATTCGCTCGCAGCCGGTTACAGGCGGCCGGTCAACGCGAGAAGCACGAGGATCACGACGATGATCGCTGCGGGCGACCAGCCGGCGTATCCGAACCGAGAGTAGCCGAAGCCACCGCCAAGGACTGCGAGGATCAAGACGAGAAGGAGGATGAGCAGCATGTCCGAAGGAAGTGCAATTCCAGAGCCCATACGAAAACCCCAGTCTCGACGAGACTGTGCGCGGCGCGCACCCCGTCCGCACACCCCTGCCCCTGCGCAAAATGTCCGAATCCCGCACGGGCACCGTGCGTGATCGCCCATCGCGACCGTGGGCCTGGGCCTGGGCGTGGGCGTGGGCGTGGAGGAGAACGCGGACACGCGCGCTACCGGCGATGGTAGGCCTCGTCTCGCGGGTGACAGCGGAACGCGCATGTCGCTCTGCGCAATCGCGCAGCATTGCCGCGCGGATGGCTTGCCCTCGCAATGCGCATGTCGCTCTCGCAATCGCCGAGACTGCCGCGCGATGGCTTGTCCACGGAACGTGCATGGCGCTCTGCGCAATCGCGCAGAATTGCGCCGCGGATGGCTTGCCGCACGGCGCCGTGGCTCCGAACATCACTGCGATGAACGGGATGACTGCCCCACTCGACCGCTGCCGCACGGCACCCCTCGCCCACCGCACCCGCGCGCCGCACGCGGACCGCGCGCCGCACGCCGTGCAGGGAGGCCGGCGATGACGGCCATCTCGACGGTGCTGGTGACCGGCGCCAGTGCGGGGTTTGGCACCGCGACCGTGCGGAAGTTCGCCGCCGGCGGCGCCCGGGTCATCGCGTGCGCGCGCCGCGCCGACCGGCTTTCGGAGCTCGCCGCCGAGCTCGGCGATCGCGTGCTCGCCATCGAGCTCGACGTGCGCGACCGCGCCGCGGTGGAACATACGGTGGGTGCGCTGCCGCCTGCGTTCGCCGCGATCGATGTCCTGGTCAACAACGCGGGGCTGGCCAAGGGTCTCGAGCCGGCGCAGCGCGCCCACCTCGACGATTGGGACCAGATGGTCGACACCAACTGCAAGGGCCTGGTCTATCTGACGCGTGCCGTGCTGCCCGGGATGGTCGAGCGCGGCCGCGGCCACATCATCAATATCGGCTCGGTCGCCGGCAGCTATCCGTACCCCGGCGGCAACGTCTACGGCGCGAGCAAGGCGTTCGTGCACCAGTTCAGCCTGAATCTGCGCAGCGACCTGCACGGCACCGGCGTGCGCGTCACCTGCGTCGAGCCCGGCATGGCCGGCGGCACCGAGTTCTCGACCGTGCGGTTCGAAGGCGATCAGGAGCGCGCGCGCGCCGTGTATACGGGCGTGCAGCCGCTCAGCCCCGAGGACGTCGCCGAATCGATCCACTGGGTCGCTTCGCTCCCGCCGCACGTCAACGTCAACACGATCGAGATCATGGCGGTCGCGCAGAGCTTCGCGCCGTTCCAGATCCACCGCCGCCAAGGCTAGCCAGCCGACCAGGTGATCCGTCGAGTGCGCAGGCGCCGCCGCGCAGTAAGGTGGGCGCATGGCGAAACCACCTGTTTGCGTCGTGATCGGGATCGGACCTGGCAATGGCGCCGCATTCGCGCGCCGGTTCGCCCGCGATGGCTATGTCGATGGCTCGCTACCTGGGGCCGGCCGGCATCCACGTCTGTCTGATCGTCATCGATGGCGTGGTCGATCTG
>DATIPJ010000196.1:0-18954 GCA_035472155.1 Kofleriaceae bacterium | reverse complement strand
GAGGTTCGAGTACACCGATTCGAGTCCAGGTGCTCGGTCGAGCGTGACCTTCGCGAGCGAGCCCACGACGGTTGCCTCGTCTGGGTCTCTCTCTACATCGAAGGCGCCGTCCCGCCGCAGCCCCGACGTGTGCTGGGCGAGCTGACGCAGCGTGATCGGCCGAGCGTCGCGCGTCGGATAGACGAGCTTCCCCGCCTCGGGGATCCAGCGCGCGAGCGGATCGTCGAGTCCGAGCACGCCGTCGTCACGAAGCGCCAGGAGTGCGAGTCCGGTGAACGACTTCGTGATCGAACCGATGCGATAAACGGTATCGGCATCCGGCACGGCTTTGGTCGCCGGGTCGACGACGCCGAAGCCTTTCGCGTAGGCGAGCTCGCCGTCGATCACGACGCCGACAACGACGCCTGGCACGTCATGCGCCACACGCTCTTTCTCGAGCGCCTTGTCGAGTGCCGGGAACGCCGCCGCGAGTCTTGCGCCTCGATCCGGATCGGCAAAGGTTGGTGCCGGCAGACCCGGCGCGAAGATCTGCTCGACG
The DNA here is from genome assembly GCA_035472155.1 of Kofleriaceae bacterium. Classification (GTDB taxonomy): domain Bacteria; phylum Myxococcota_A; class Polyangia; order Haliangiales; family Haliangiaceae; genus JABFXX01. The sequence continues at coordinate 18,416 of DATIPJ010000196.1, read as the reverse complement.
ACTGGCTCGGGCCGCTTCGCCGCGACCGGAACCGATACCGGAGCGGACTCCGCGACAGGCGATCTCGGGGTGGCCGGTCGCGAATCCGAGCCACTACATGCGACGACAAGCACAGCAACACCAACCAGGAGGGATGCGATGGCCGACATGGCCGCGACGTTAGCAACTCGCGCGCCCGGCGTAACTCGCGCATCTGCGGACGCCATTCGGCGCCCGCGTGCCAATCTGGCCCTGAACGCCTATCTCCGCTGCCCAAGCGGCGCGCGCCTCGGGCTACAACGGGATGGTCAAGTTCTTCGAGGGTTCCGCTATTCCGCTCGCACTGCGTGCTCACGCTGCACGTGCTTCCCCTCGAAGACCGCGGTCCTACTCGAGGGTACGCGACTGTTCCAGCGCGCGGCGGAACACGATCTCGTCGAACCGCACCTCGCCCGTAGGCGCGAATCCGGCCTGAAGATAGAGCCGCTGAGCCGGGATGTTGTCGGGGTGCACGGTGAGCTGCAGCGCCTGTGCGCGCAGGTGGCGCTCCCGGACGAGTTGCAAGAACTGCTGCACGGCCTGCTTGCCCAGCCCGCGGCGCTGAAACCGCTGGTCGATGAAGAAGTGGAACATCCAGTAGTCGTCCGCGCTGTCGGGACGATAGGCGAGCTCGGCGAATCCGACCATCGTCGCGTCAAAGGAGAGCGCGTAAGGCACCCACACCAGGCCACCGGGACGGATGTAGGCCTTCGCGAGTGCAATCGCGGCGACCGGCGCGGTGTCGGCGACGAAGTGTTGCTGTTCCGGGGACACGCCGAGCGCGAGCGCGGCCTGCCAGTTGTCGCGCGTGACTTCTTCGAGAATGAGACCGGGCATCGTGCTGCACCACTCTTAGCACCGTCGAGGCGGACGCGCGGTGCTGGAACGCCGGCACCCGATGGCTGGCAATCTCGTGCGCGGATGCACTGCGTGGCATCATCAACGGGTAGTCATCAAGCGAGCGAATCATGACGAGAACTACAGGGACAGGAGCTCGTACAGTGCCCCCAATGGTCTCGCAATGCGCCGCAGCGCGGTGCTCACCCCCCACGGGGCTTCAGGTGTTTGAAGGCTCTGTCGGTGCAACCGTGGAAGCCTCGCTGGGCGGCTTTGCTGGCAGACCGCCGCCGATACCGAAGAGTTGCAGCAGCTGTACGACAAAGCGCTTGAGGTCCTTGTGAAACATCGTGAAGACACTCAGCAGTGGCAACATCCAGGCGATCTGCGGAACGGTCGTCTCGCCGATCGATCGTACGAAAGCAAATCGGTCCTTGGCGATGGATCCTGAGGTCAATGGCTTCCCATCGACGAGGAGTTGCACCTGATAGGCGTCATGCGCCTGCTTGCCTGCCACCGCGTCGAAGATCGCCATGCACGAGGCCGTGGTCTGCGTACAGTTGGAGGCTCCGGGGGTGATCCGCATCGAGGACAGCACGGGTTCTATCGCGAGCTGGTGGTGTTCGGCCGCGCTGCAATGCTGATAGGCGAGCAACTCGAACGTTTCCTCGGTTCCGATGCGGTCCGGGTAGTCCAGCTCGAAGCTGCAGCGATCGACCGATGCACCCTCGGCGCTGCGCGTGCTGCGCAACCAGGCCAGGTGAGCGCCGAGCAGCAGCGCTGCGGTCGTGCATGCGAGGGCAATCCGCGTCACCCAGGTCTGTTTGATGGCGTATTGCCGGCGCGGCGGTGGATCGAGGTGCGTGTTGATCCATCGCTCGAAAGCGCGGATCCGCACGCGGTAACGAGCGTGGGACTCGACAAGACCCATGAGCTCCAGACCGTCGAGCGCCCTGTCGATCTGGCTGCGTTCGGCGGTGCCCTCCAGAGCCTTGCGAATGCGGCGCGGAGAGCGAGGTCGCTCCCTCGCGACGAGCTGCAGGACGACCTTCTCGACGTCGTCGAGCCAGACCGAGACGTGTGATCGGAAGCTCGAGCCGGTCGCTGCGATCTGGGTAGCGGCGTCCTGAACCATCCCCGCCGTGACCTTCAGTCGGGCGAGAGGCGAATACCCCGGCCTTTCTCGCATCGCGCGCAGCACGTTGCTGCATAGCAGTCGCAGCGCATACACGTTGCCGCCGGACTCGCGATGCAGGTGGCCGAGCGCGCGGCGCGTCGGACTGAATCCCACGAGCTCGCCGAGCGACGTGACCAATCTCTCGGATTCGCGCCGGTTGAGCGCGCGCAGCGGTACGCGTGCGGCTGCGACTTCGCGTTCGAGCGGTACTTGCTCCTGAAAATCCCGGACGCTGGTCACAATGACGGTGTGCCCGCAGGACGAGCATAGCTGCGCAAGGCCTCGCCACAGTTCTCTCGCACTCTCTCGCAGCGTGGTATTGGGCTCCGAGTTCGACGCCAGGCGGATGAGCCAATCGGCGTCCTCCAGCACAATGACGAGCTGTTCCTGCCTCGGATACTTGCTCGCGTCGCCCGTCCACCGCGCATCGCCATCGCCGGGCGGCGGCCGGACACCGAGGTACATGATTACGGTGCGCATGTCCGGAATGCTGGATGGCTCGAGCGGTGTTGCTGCGCGAGGCGGGTCGCCGGCGTTGTTGTCCTGGTGGTCGTCCTCGATCCTGCCGATGCGCTGCTGCAGCTCCCGGATCAGCGTCGCCGGGTCGCAGCTGATGAGCTCGTTACACGGCAGGCGAATGAATCGTCGCGTAACACTGGCAGTATCACAGCCGTATTCGGCCATCGCGACCACGCTGGTCTTGCCGGATCCTGGCGGACCGGCGACGCTCACGATTTTGCCGCCGGCAGTAATGTGAGTCACCAGATCGCCCACCTCAGTGGCGAAACCGATGCAACGAGTGGGGTCCGTAAACGCCTCGAGCACGGCGAAGGGGTCACTGACGGTATGGAGATCCGCGATCCGGTTGATCAGGAGGAGACGTTCGTTGCCCGCGTCGCACGCGTGGCGGATCTCCGTCGCGGCGATTGGCACGACGAAGAGCTTTTGTTCCTTGCGGAGCGCAAAGATCGTCTCACGGGCACCCTGACCGAGTTGCGGTGCGGCGAGGATCGCGATGACGACGGAATGTGGTGGCGAACCGAGCGTTGCCAGCTGCTCGGCGAGTGGAGCGACACTCGCGCGAAACGCCGTGGTCTTGAGTGCACGCAGCCCGTTCGGAGCATCCATAGGCTTCGCGATGGGTCGACGGTCAGCGGAGCTCACGGTGGCCTCGTCGAGGTCGTCGACGAACAAGACGTAGTGCTCGCGTAGTGCGAGGTCGGGGATCGCCGGTGAGCCGAGCTGGATCACTTGATCGCTGAACTTTCGAGCGGTCGAGAACAGCTCGGAGAAGAACTTGATGAGAAAGCCGAGCGAGTCGCTGAATGCGGCGGGGACAGCTGTCTGGAACACCTCTGTGAATTCGCGAGCGGCCCGTTCGTGCTCGTCGATGATGAGCCGCCGCGATCGCTTCGGCGGCCTCCGGATCTCCCGCGCGGACAAGGGCGCCTCGGGGGCGTACGGCACTGGCGGGGCAAAGCTCGCCTCGGATCCCCAGCTGCCGGCGGGCATAGTGAGGGTGGGCATCGAGGAGGGCGCCGCCTCAGATGGCGCGCGTAGAATGGTCGCGCCCGGGGTGCCCAGGCGGACCGGCTCGACGAGCGGGAAGGCGGGAATCGGCGGCGGATCCACTTGCGCGTCGGGTGCCGACGTCGGCACCGGTGTGGACGCTCTGAGCTCCGCCGATGGAGCCATGATCGATGGCAGGTGTTGCAAGGCCGCGCTCGGTGTCGTTGGTACGACGACCGCAGGTGGGGCAGTAGCAAGCGGCGAGACGTCGGCCACGTCGGGCGCGCCGGGCCCCGGGGACGACGGGGTCAGGGAGAGCACGCTTCGCAACGCGCTGGAGATCCGTGCGCTCGGTGTGAAAGCGGTACCTAGAAGGGTACGTGGCGTCGTCGGTGGATTGTTGCCTGGGCGGTCGGCGGGATCCTGCGGCGGCAAGCTCGCGTCTTCGTTCGAGCTGGGCCTCAGCAGCTCGCGCGGCGCGGTCGGCGGAATAATCAGGTGACGTGCAAGATGCGCATCAATCGTATCAGCCAGCGCAGCCATCGACGGAAACCGCTGTGCCGGGTCCTTCGCAAGGCAGCCGAGAACGGTGGCATCAATATCGGGCGAGATCGAGGGACGCAGAATGGACGGTACCGGTGGGGCACTGAATGTGTGCGCGAACCCCAGCTCAACAATCGTCTCGCCGCCGAACGGAGGCTTGCCGACCAGCGTTTCGAACATCACGCAGCCAACTGCGTACACGTCGCTGCGCTCATCGACATTACCGGCGAATTGCTCCGGTGCCATGTATAACGGCGTTCCAAACACCCCGCCGGCTTGGGTCCGGGATGGTTCGAACGCATCGCCGAGCTTGGCGATCCCGAAATCGAGAATCTTGACCCTGACACCACCGATCGCGTCCGGGTCGCGGATCAAGAAGATGTTGTCGGGCTTCAGATCTCGGTGGATGACCCCGGCAGCGTGCACCGAGGCGATCGACCACGCGACCTGGCGGATGACACGGAGTGCGTCGACCACGGGCAGTGCACCCGCTTCCCGCAGCAGCGTCGCAAGGCTCCAGCCTTCGAGCAGCTCCATGACGAGATACGCACGGCCATCGGTGGCGAATCCGAAGTCGAAGATCTGGACGATGCCGGAGTGTTTGACTGCGGCCGCAGCCCGAGCTTCGTTGAAGAAGCGATCGACGATCTCTCGCTGAATTGACAGCTCTGGATTCAGCACCTTGATCGCGGCACGCCGCCCGATCAGAGTGTGCTCCCCGACGTAAACTGTCCCCATTCCACCGGATCCGATGCTGCTCACGATCCGGTACTGCCCGATCACGGTACCCACCACGCTAGAACCCCCTTGAGGCTATGGTGACTCCGGTGGCATTTGGTGCGCAAGGCTGCGCAGCATGACGATCGCTTTTGACGTGTGGCGTAGGACGTTCGCCGACATGGCGGATGTTGGACGCTATCGCGGGCGGTGATGACCCCGCGTGCAGCCGAGAAGGGTTGATCGGGTCGTCAGCGGATGGGTGCGAGCGTCAACGCGCGGCGCGCGAATGACGGGCTGGGTCTACGAGCGGAGATAGCTACCACGGCCGGGTAGTGGATCGTCGGCGGGTCGTGGAGATGGCACCGAGACTCATCGCGATACGGTGGTTAACGGACGGAGCGAGAGACCCAAGCCCGCATTCGCAAGCGCGCGTGTTGGCGATCGTCCCAGCCTTCTTGTGTGCGCCGGCGATGGGGGCCATTTCGGCGGTAGCCACGATTCCGCGGAAACGTGGCGAGGTGGCGCGGCGAGGGGCGGTCAGAGGCCCAGGTAGGCGGCGCGGATCTGGTCGTTGCGGAGGAGGTCGGCGGCCGGGCCGTGCATGGTGACGCGGCCGTTTTCGACGACGTAGCCGCGGTTGGAGATGGTGAGGCCGTCGACGACGTTTTGCTCGACGATGAGGACGGTGACGCCGCGCTTGCGGATGTCCTGGATGCGGGAGAAGACCTCTTCAGTGACCTTGGGGGCGAGGCCGAGGGAGGGCTCGTCGAGGAGGAGGAGGCGCGGGGCGGCCATGAGGCCGCGCGCGATGGCGACCATCTGCTGCTCGCCGCCCGAGAGGGTGCCGGCGAGCTGGCGGCGGCGCTCTTTGAGGCGGGGGAAGAGCTCGAGCTGTTCGTCGAGGGCCTCGCGGGCGCGCGGGCGGCTGCGGCGGTTGTAGGCGCCCAGGTCGAGGTTTTCTTCGACCGTCATGTGAGGGAAGAGCTGGCGGTTTTCGGGGACGTGGGCGATGCCGCGCTCGGGCATCGTGTGGACGGGAAGGCCGGTGATGTCGTGGCCGTCGAAGCGTACGGTGCCGGCGGTGGCGCGGAGGGCTCCGCAGATGACGCGCAGGGTGGTGGACTTGCCGGCGCCATTGGCGCCGATGAGGGTGACGATCTCGCCGGAGTTGACGTCGAGGGAGATGTCGAAGAGGGCCTGAAGGGCGCCGTAGCTGGCCGCGATATGGGTGAGGGAGAGGAGGGGCTTGGATGCCGCCGACGGTTGTGCGGAATCGTTGGCGGAGGTCGAGGCGCTGGTGGGCGAGGCGGAGGTCATCCGGTGACCTCCTTGAACTTGGGGCCCAGGTAGGCCTCGATGACCTCGGGGCGGCGGACGACGTCGGCGGGCACGCCCTCGGCGATGAGGGCGCCGCGATCGAGGACGACGACGCGCTGGGCGATCTTCATGACGACCTGCATGACGTGCTCGACGCCGGCGACGGCGGAGACGCCCCACTCGGGGAGGCGCTGCAGGAGAGAGGCGAGGGCGAGGGCCTCGGAGGTGGGGAGGCCGGCGACGACCTCGTCGAGGAGGATCAGCTTGGGGCGCGTGGCGAGGGCGCGAGCGATCTCGAGGCGCTTGAGGGTGGCGAGGGGGAGGCCGAGGGCGGGGAGCGCGCTGACGGACTCCATCTGGAGGAAGGCGAGGACCTCGCGCGCGCGCTCGGTGGCCTCGGGGATGCGGGCGGTGTGGAGGAACGCGCCCAGCATGACGTTCTCGAGGACGGTGAGGTTGCGGAGGGGCTTGACGATCTGGAAGGTGCGGCCGATGCCGAGGCGCGCGGCGGCGTTGGGAGGGAGGCCGGCGAGGGAGGTGCCCGCGAAGCGGATGGTGCCCTCGTCGGGCGGAATGAAGCCGCTGATGAGGTTGAACAGGGTGGTCTTGCCCGCGCCGTTGGGGCCGACGATGAAGAGGATCTCGCCTTCGTGGACAGAGAGGGTGACGTCGTTGACCGCGCGCAGGCCGCCGAAGCGCTTGCTGACGTGCTCGAGGGTGAGGATCGCGGCGGCGGTCATGATGGGTTGGCGGTAGCGGCGGACGTGGGGGCAGGTGGTGCGGTGGCCGCGCCGGTGACGAGGGGCTTGGGGGGCGTCGTGCGCGTGAAGCGAGCGCGGAGCTGACGCACGGCGCCGACGATGCCCTCGGGGAGGAAGAGGACGACGAGGCAGATGAGGATGCCGTAGATGAGGAGGTGGGCCTCGTGGAAGAGGTTCTTGAACAGCTCGGACGCGGTCTGGAGAATGACGGAGCCGACGATGGGGCCCAGGAGGGTGCCGGCGCCGCCGAGCATGACGGGGATGGCGATCTCGGTGGTGGAGATGTCGATCGAGAGCATCTGGTCGGGGACGATGAAGAGATAGAGGCTGGCGTAGAGGGCGCCGCCGACGGCGGTGATCGCGGCCGAGATGAGGAGCGCCATGAGCTTGGTGCGGGTGGCGTCGATGCCGCAGGCCAGGGCGGTGTCTTCGTCCTCGCGGATGGCCTGAAGGGAGTAGCCGAAGCGCGAGCGGACGATGACGGCGGTGATGGCGAACGCGGCGGCGGTGAGGGCGACCGCGGACCAGTAGAACCAGCGGCTGTGGTCGGTGGTGAACAGCTGCGGCACCTGGACGCCGACGTCGCCGCCCGTGACGTCGGGCAGGTTCTTGGCGCAGTGGCGGAGGACCTCGGCGAAGGCGATGGTGGCGAGGGCGAAGTAGGGGCCGCGCAGGCGGAAGGACACGCGGCCGATGACGAGCGCGGCGAGGACGGCGAGGGCGACGCCGCCCAGGAGCGCGGCCCAGATCGGGAAGTCGAGCTTGCCGTGGAACAGGGCGAGACCGTAGCCGCCCAGGCCGAAGTAGGCGACGTGGCCCAGCGAGAGCTGGCCGGCGTAGCCACCGACGAGGTTCCAGGCCAGGCCGACGCCGGCGAACAGGAAGACGCGGAACAGGACGTTGAGCAAGTAGTCCTGTTCGATGAAGAGCGGCGCGAGGAAGCAGAGGCCGAAGCACACCGCGGCGACGATGGCGTGGCGCCGGGTCATATGCGCTGGCTCCCGAACAGGCCGCTCGGCCGCAGCGAGAGGACCAGCAGGAACAGGACGAAGTCGACGGCGAGGGCCCACTCGTTGCCCCAGTAGAGGCTGACGAGGGACTCGATGACGCCGAGGACGAGACCGGCGATGGCGGCGCCGACGATCGAGCCCATGCCGCCGAGGACGACCATGACGAACGCCTTGAGCGTGAACTGGTGGCCGACGTCGGGGTAGGCGTAGAACACGGGGAGCAGGAGGCCGCCCGCGACGCCGACGCTGGCGAGGCCCAGGCCGAACGCGATGGCCTGGGTGCGCAGGACGTCGATGCCCATCAGCGAGGCGGCGTAGCTGTTCTGGTTGATCGCGCGCAGCGCGCGACCGAACCGCGTGCGCATGACGACGTAGAACATGCCCAGCACGAGGACGCCGGTGATGGCGAACGAGAGCAGCCAGGGCGCGTTGATCGAGATGTGCGTGCCGAGGCGGAAGTTGACGCCGAGCAGCGGGATGTTGACCTGGCGGTAGTCGGCGCCGAACCAGAGCAGGACCACGTCGATGAAGATGAGCGAGATGCCGAGCGTGAGCAGGATCGACATGAACTCGGAGCGGTCGGCGATGCGGCGCAGGAGGAGCTGATAGGTCGCCACGCCGATGACGAACAGCACGACGGCGGCGAAGATGAAGCCGATGTAGGGATTGACGCCGAGTCGCTCGTAGAGCACGTACGTGGCGTACATGCCGAGCATCAGGAAGGTGCCGTGCGCGAAGTTGACGATGCGCATGACGCCGAAGATCAGCGCCATGCCCATGCCGATCAGGGCATAGAGCGCACCGGTGAGGAGGCCGTTGAGGACAGCCTGCAGCGCGGACCACAACTGGTAGACCATGGCGGCCTCAGCACACCACGAGAGGGCGACGGCGGCGGCGTACGTCGAGGGCCATCATCAGACCGGCCTGCAGGCCCGTAGGGGTCTCGCCAGAGTCGGGTACATCGTTGGCGAGAGCTTGCACGGGATCGGCCTCGGGATCCAGCGGGAGCTATTTGCGATCGGCCCACGCGGGGGTCGCGATCGGCTTGCTCTCGGCGACGTCGGCCGGCCACACCAGCTTGTACTCGCCGTTCTGGACCTGCGTGATGAGCACGGGGTGCGCGTTCTGGCCCTTGGCGTCGAACGAGATCGGCCCGAACGGGGTCTCGATGTGGAGCTTGCGGATCTCGTCGGCGATCGCCTTCGGCTTGTCGGACTTGGCGTTGTTGATCGCGGCGGCGGCGACGATGAGTGCGGTGTAGGCCTGCATGCCGTGATAGGCCGCGTGGTTGCCGGCGAGCTTCATGTAGGCCTCGTCGAACTCCTTGGAGCCGGCCCACTTGGCCTGCGGGAGCCACTGCGAGACAGAGAAGGTGTACTCGGCGTACTTGCCGGCGCCCTTGGCCGTCGGGAACTCGGCGGCCGAGAAGCCGGTGCCGGCGGCGGTGATCCACTTGGGGTTGAGGCTGACCTGCTCGGACTGGCGCATGAGCGCGGTGGCGTCGAGCAGGTAGGACGCGAAGTAGACGACTTCGGGGCTCTTGGCGACCACGCGCTGGAGGAGTGCCTTGTAGTCGGGTGAGGCAGCCTGATAGGCCTCCTCGTCGACGACTTCGATTCCCACCTTCGGCGCGGCGTCCTTCATCGACTTGGCATTGGCCTGACCGAAATTGGTATTCTCGTACACGATGGCCATGGTCTTGGGAGCGCCGTTGTTCTTGAGGAAGTCGGCCATTGCGGCAGCGTAGGAGTTGGCGCCCGCGCAGATGCGGAATATCCACGGCGAGCCGGTCTCCATGACGTTATCTGCCGTGGCGGTCGGAATGATGAGCGGAATCTCCTTCTGCGTCGCGCGCGGGATGATCGCGCGCGTGGTCTCGCTCGCGTAGGAGCCCAGGATGATCGGGACGTGGTCCTGATCGACGAGCTTGGCCACGCCTTGCACGGCCTGGTCGGGCTTGCTCTGGTCGTCGTAGAACAGGACCTCGACGGGTTTGCCGAGGACGCCGCCCTTGGCATTGATGTCGTTGACGGCGATCGTGTAGCCGTGCTTGTGGGCCTGACCGAACGCCGCTTGCGTGCCGGTGAGCGAGGTGATCACGCCGATGCGGATGGTCTTGGCTTCGTCGCCACCACTCGTGCCTTTCTTGCACGCAGCACCGACGACGAGGGCCAGAACGAGAGTGATATTCAGCCAGCGAGGTCGCATCACGCGCATCTTACGCTGCTCGGATGAAAAATCGATGGCGGCGGCGAGGACCGGGAGATCACGCACGATTCGCACTGCGTCAGAAAACTGAGAGCCCAGCAGATCTCCGGGGATGCGCTGGACCGCTGTTCCGCGGTGCGGGATGGACCCCCCTGGTTTCGGAACAGGCCTGGTGCGATCAGACCACGGGATGCCCGCGCTCAATCGTCGGCGGGGGGCGGCGGCTTCTTCGCGCGGGCCTTGCGGCTTTCGGCGAGCTTCTGCGCCTGGCCCTGGCGAGCGGCGCCGGTGCGGCGCTCCGTGGAGAGCTTGTGGAAGCTGGCCATCCGACCGGCCGGGATCTGGTCGCGCACGGCGCAGCCGGGCTCATCGCGATGCTGGCAGTCGCGGAACCGGCACTGCAGGGCGAGCGCGGCGATGTCGTCGAACGCGAGATCGTCGGTGTCGTCGTCTTCGTCGTCGAGCCACTGGCCGAGCTCGCGCATGCCGGGGGTGTCGATCCACAGGCCGGCGTCGGTGATGAATAGCTCGCGCCGCGTCGTGGTGTGGCGGCCTCGCTCGTCGGTGCGGATCGCGCGCGTGGGCTGCGCGGTGCCGGCGATCGCATTGAGCAGCGTCGATTTGCCGACGCCCGAGCTGCCGAGGAGCACGCACGTGGTCCCGGGTCCGCCGAGGGCGCGGAGCGCGTCGAGGCCGTCGCCGGTGACGGTCGAGACGGTGACGACGCGCGGGGCGATCGCGGCGAGCTGGGCGACGAGCGGCGCCGGATCGGCGACCAGATCGATCTTGGACAGCACGAGGACGGGCGCGATGCCGCCGTCGGCGAGCAAGCTCACGTAGCGATCGAGGCGCGCGGCGGAGAGGTCGGCGTTCGCGGACGTCAGCACGATGCCGGTGTCGACGTTGGCGACCAGCGGCTGCGGCACGGTGGCCTCGCCGGCGGCACGACGCACGAGGAAGCTCCGGCGCGGCAAGAGCGCGCGCACGACGGCGGCGCCGGTCTCGGCCAGCGCCTCGGCCCAGCTCTCGACGAGGACCCAGTCGCCGACGACGGGGAGCGCGCGGCGATCGCCGGCGTCGTGAAACGCGCGGCCGGTCAGCTCGACCCATGCGAGGCCGCCCGGGCCCAGGGCGTGGTAGGCGCCGCGGTGGGCGGCCGCGATGCGCACCGGCTGCCATGCGTCGTCGGGATCGGCGGCCGCGCGCGCCGCTTCCCAGCGCGCGTCCCAGCCCAGGCGGTCGAGGGTCACACCGACATCTCGGTCCCGAGCAGGTCGAGCGGGAAGACCTGGCAGCCGTCGGCGACGGTCTCGAGCAGCACGCGCAGCTCGGCGCCGCGCAGCGGGCGGTCGCGGATCTCGTCGAGCGTGAGGTAGGCGGCGCACAGCGATTCGTCGTCGGGCGTGGTCTTGGGCGCGGTGTCGTCGAGCGGCGAGCCGACGAAGATCACGCGGATGCGCGCGCTGCCTTCGCCGGGGGAGTGCTCGACGCGCAGCACGCCATCGAGCTTGGCGGGGACGCCGGTCTCCTCGAGCACCTCGCGGATCGCGGCGGCGGCGAGGGTCTCGCCGGGCTCGACGCGCCCGCCGGGGATCGACCACGTCGCACCGTACTTGCGCTCCTGGGTCAACAGGAAGCGATGGCCGCGGCGCACCACGACCAGCGCGAAGTACCAGGTCGGGATCGGACCGCGAGTCGGTCGCGAGCGCCCTCCATGACTTGCTTCGTTGGCCATGCCGGACAGATACCATGACCGTCGGTGGTTGCATCGTGCGACCGCGAGGCGACCGTCCTGGTACTGTCTGCGGTGATGCCCGAGAGCGACGAGCAGAAGCGCAAGATGGCGGTCCTGGCGACGCGCGTCGTGCCTCACAACACGGCGCTCGGAATCCGGATCGTCGACGTGCTCGACCACGAAGCGGTCTTCGAGCTGCCGTACGATCCAAAGCTCGTCGGCAATCCCGACACGGGCGCGGTGCACGGCGGCGCGATCACGGCGATGCTCGATGCGTGCTCGGGGTTCGCGGTGTTCGCGACGCTGGCCGAGCGCGTGCCGATCGCCACGCTGGACCTGAGGATCGACTACCTGAAGGCGGCGGTCGCGGGGAAGTCGGTGTTCGGGCGCGCGACCTGCTACAAGCTGACGCGCAACGTGGCGTTCACGCGCGCGGTGGCCTACCAGGACGACCTCGACGACGTCGTGGCGCACGCGGTCGGCACGTTCATGCTGTCGACCCGGCAGGGCAAGTCATGACCAGCGGCGCGCCGACGCTGCTCGAGCGGATCACCGCGGCGAAGGCGGCGAACGACACGCAGGGGCTGATCGACCTCGTGCCGTACGCGAAGTTCCTCGGGCTGGGCATCGCGACGGAGGGCGACGAGCTGATCACGACGATGCGCTACGGCGCTCATCTGATCGGCAATCCGTCGCTGCCGGCGCTGCACGGCGGCACGCTCGGGGCGCTGCTCGAGTCGGCGGCGATCTTCGAGCTCCTGTGGCACGCCGAGACGATCGTGCTGCCCAAGACGATCACGCTGACGATCGATTTCTTGCGCTCGGGCGCGCCGGTGGACACGCACGCGCGCGGGGTGGTGACGCGGCACGGGCGGCGCGTGACGAACGTGCGGATGGAGGCGTGGCAGGCCGACCGCAAGGCGCCCGTGGCGACCGCGCATGCGATCTTCCTCGTGATGCGCAGCTGAGATGCGCGTCAGGGCTGGGCGGGGAGGCGCATGGTGATCACGGCGCCGCCGCCGGGGCGCGGGGCGAGCGTGACGTCGCCGCCGAGGGTGGCCGCGACGGAGCGCGCCACGCCGAGGCCGACGCCGACGCCCGAGCCGCGCGTGGTGGAGCGGTAGAACGGATCGAAGGCCTGGCTGATCTCCTCGGGGGTGAGGTCGCGGCCGTTGTCGGAGACCTCGAGCACCACGTCGCCCGAGCGCTCCTCGACGTTGACGATGATGCGGTTGGCGGGGCTCGCGGTCTCGTCGTCGAAGCCCGAGGTCGAGAACAGGAGCATCGCGACCACAGCCTGGCCGATGCGCGCCTCCTCGCCGGTGACCTTGCGGACCGGGAAGATCTGGCGGATGACATGGGCGCGGGGCTCGAGCGTCGGCGCGGCGAGGCGCAGCGCCGACGACACGACGGAGGCCAGGTCGATCGTGGCGCTGGCGCTGCGCGTGGTCAGGGTCTGCAGCGCGCGGACGTTGTTGGCGATGCGCTCGGCGCCGATCGTGATGTCGTCGAGGAAGCGCATCGCCTGCGGCTGGGCGGTGACGGAGATGCTCGCGCCGAGGTGGCGGCGCAGGAAGCGCAGGTTCAGCAGCACCGAGGTGAGCGGGTTGTTGATCTCGTGGGCGAAGCCGGCGGCGAGCGCGCCGACCAGGCTGATACGGTCGGCCTCGAGCAGCGACAGGTGCTGTTGCTGGTGCACGCTGAGCGCGCGGCTGACGATGACGTAGGCGATGCCGCCGGGGATGCGGAAGGCGCTCAGCGCGAGCTCGACGGGCATGTGCGTGCCGTCCTTGCGGACCGCGGTGAGCTCGATCGCGGGTGGCACGGGCTGGCCGGCGCGAAAGCTCGCCGAGAGCTGGGCGACGAGCGCGCGTTGCTCCGGGACGAGGGCATCGATCACCGAGCGGCCCTCGAGCTCGTCGGGGGTCCAGCCGAGCAGCGCCGCGGCGGCGGCGTTGACGTAGAGGCGCTCGAAGCCGTTGCCGCGATCCGCGAGCACGGTCACGCCGGTGCCGAGGTGGCCGAGCACGTCGAGCAGCGCCGGCAGCATGCCCTCGAGGTCAGGGCCCATCGTCACGCCTCACGCTTGGCCTTCACGAAGGTCCGGCGCTCGGGGTCCTTGGTGACCCCGGGGAACCTCAGCACCTGGTTGTGCATGGCCACGTAGACGCCCGGCGGCATGAGCTGCACGGCGATCAGCGCCTCGGTGAGGTTCTGGAGCGCATCGGTGTTGCGCAGCTCCCACGGGCGCATCGCGCCGGTGAACACGATCGGTGACGCCGGCGTGCCGGCGAGCTCGACGACCCGCTCGCCCGACACCGCGAGTCGATCCGTTCCATGGACCACGACGACGCCCGCGTGCGCTTCGGCGAGCCGGGTCGCGATCTGCGCGATCAGGGTGTGGTCCTCGGGAGACATATCGAGGCTGTCCTTGTTCATCAGCTGCACGCGCTGGATGTCGACGCCGCGCAGCTCGAGCGATGCGAGCATGATATCGAGGACCGAGACCTGGTTCGAGAGCACGCCGCGCAGCTCGTCGTAGGTCTTCTCGATCGTGCCGCCGGTCGAGATCAGGGCGATACTTCGCTTCATGTCAGGTCAGCAGCGGTAGCACGAAGTAGACGGCAACTGCCGCACCGGCGGCTGCCAGGAGGACGAGGAACGCGATCAGGATCGGGCTCGTGGGGCGAGGCGCGGCCGGCGGGGCCGGAGCGCGCGCGTCGCGCGGGGCGACGGCTGGCTTGGCGTCGTGGGCGAGGGGCGGCGGGATCGATGGGGCGGAAGGCCGCGGGGGCACCGGCGCGGCGACGCCATAGACCGTGGGGGCCGACGGTGAGGCGCTGTAGCTCTGGCCCGCGGGCGAAGGCGAGGCTTTCAGGCCATGCGCCGGCGAGCCCATGATCGGGACGCCCTTGTCGGCCGGCGGCGGCGGCGGCGCGGATGCCGACGCCGGCTGCGACGCGCCGCCGGCGACACTGGCCCGTGTGGTGGGGAGCGGTGATGATCCGACAGGGCGCGCACCGGCGATCGGCGTCGAGGTCGGCGCTGCTGTGCCGTGTGCGAGCGAGGGGCGCGGCGCGGGAAGACCTGGCGCGGGAACACCCGGCGCGGGCGACGCCGGCGAGGTCAGCGGCGGATGCGGCACAGGCGCAGGCGCGGCCGACGGGTGCGCCGCGGGCGCCGCTGCGCTGGCGCGTGCAGTCAAGTTCTGCAGCGCGGCCTGGAAGCTCTGCGGCGGTGGCGCGGACGGCGATCGGACGCGCGACCCTGGAGTCGCGGGCGCCACGCCCATGATCGGAAGCGTGCGCGCCGAGGGCGCGAGCGACTCGGCCGGTGTTCCGGGCACGGCGCCGCGGGGAATCGGAGCCGCCGACGGTGTTGCCGGTACGAGGCCCTTGATCGCGATCGCGGGTGAAGACATGGAGGCCGGCGGCGGGGCCGACGCGGGCCGCGTGCGCGACGGCAAGGGCTTCAGCGACGGTTTGGCCGGCGGCGTCGGCACCTCGTCAGGCAGAACCACGGTGACGTTGTGGCTCATCGACTGGATCGATGGGGCTTCGACCGCCCCGTGCGCGACCGGGCGCTGCTTGAGCGTGCGGTGCAGGGCGGTCTCCTGCTCGATCGAGATCGAGGGGTCGGCCGTCTCCTCGTCGGTGTCGGTGTCGTGGTCGCTCGCGCCGATGGCCGCGCGCTTGGACGGCTGGCTGAACGCCCAGTCGAGCCACTGGACGACCTGGGTGTTGCTGGCGACCAGGCCGAGGCGCTTGGTGAGCGTGGTCAGCGCCGTGCGCAGCGCGGTGGCGTGCTGCCAGCGGCGCTCGGGGTCGCGCTCGAGCGCGGTCATGATGACGTCGTCGATCTCGGGCGGGACCTGCGGGTTCCTCTTCGAAGGTGGGGCGATCGGCATGTCGCGCACGCGGCTCAGCGTGTCGATGTCGTCGCGGCCGGTGAAGAGGGGGCGGTTGGTGAGCAACTCGTGGGCGATGACACCGACGGCGAACAGGTCGGCGCGCGCGTCGATCCGGCCGCCGATGTACTCGGGGGCCATGTACGCGAACTTGCCCTTGAGGGCGCCGCTCAGGGTCTGCAGGCCGCCGCCCGACGCCTTGGCGATGCCGAAGTCGATGAGCTTGACGACGCCGCTCTCCGAGACGATGACGTTGGACGGCGAGACATCGCGGTGAATGATGCCGAGCGGCTGGCCGGTGTCGTCGCAGAGATGATGCGCGTAGTCGAGCGCGTCGCAGACCTGGTTGAGGATGTTGAGGGCGAACTGCACCGGCATCGGGCCGGTCGTGACGCCGCAGTGCCGTAGCACCTCGCGCAGGTTGCGCCCGGTGATCAGCTCCATCACGATGAAGTAGGTGTCGCCGACGCGGCCCAGGTCGTAGGTCTGCGCGACGTTCTCGTGGCGCAGGTAGCTGGCGAGCCGGGCCTCGCGGACGAAGGACTTGACCATGTCCTCGCTGCCCGCGATGTGGGACAGCATGCGCTTGAGCGCGACCGGGCGCTGGAAGGCGTCGCTCGCAGCGACGGCGCGATGAACCTGCGCCATGCCCCCGACTCCGAGCTGCTCGTACACGATGTACGGCCCGAACTCCTCGGTAGGCGAGCCTTCGCTCACGCAGGAAGCGTATCAGGGTTCACGCAGTCTCAGGCCTGAAACGCGCCTGAGGATGCGGCCAGTCACGGTCCATCCGGAGGGCCGACCCGCCGGTCTCGGCGCGTGTAGCGGGCGCGTGCGAATGGCACGACGGTGCGGTGGACGAGGAGCAGGGTCGCGACGGGGATCGCGAGTTGCACGGCGGCGGGGATCCAGCGGGCGAGGATCTGGAAGTCGATCGCATGGTGGCCGGCGCTGGGCGCGATCGGCCAGGCGGTGGTGAGCGCGGCGGTGCCGGCGACGAGGGCGTACACCGTTGCGACCAGGCGTCGGTAGTCGCGCATGCCGATGAGCGCGGCGGCGGTGAGCGCTTCGAGGCCCAGGACCGCAGCCGTGACCGCGAGATCCGCCGCGCGCGTGGGCCAGGCGAGGGCGAACAGGTGCTCGAGCGACCCGCCGATGCCGCGCGGCTCGACGGTGGCGGTGAGCATGAGCAGCGCCACAACGGTGGTGGCGTGCGCGGCGAGCAGCCAGCCCAGGGCGGTGGCGCCGGCATCGGGGGCGCGGCGGTGGCGCACGCGATCGCCGGCGAGCAGCTCGGCGAACTGGCGGTGATAGAAGTAGCGGCGGACGGTCGCCGGCCACGCGGCGAGCAGCGAGCACACGGCGGCGACGCTGGCGAGCGCCTCGGAGAACATGCGCGCCGACATGGCGAACAGGGCGAGCACGCCGCCCACGCAGACCGCGCTGACCAACGCGAAGCTGATGTAGCGGGAGGCGTGGTCGCACGGGCGGTCATAGGAGCCGGCGCGGAGCCCCGCGAGGCCTACACGCATGTGCAGGCAGGCGCGCACGAGCAAGAGGACGAAGACGGCGACCAGCAGCGTCCCCCAGCCGTGGTCGAGGCGGTGGCTGGGGAGGTCGGCGAGCAGGGCGACGATCGCGCCGGTCGAGAGCGCTCCGCACGCGCCGAGCACGGTCATGAGCACCGACGCGCCCTCGAGGCCGCGGTCCTCGGCGAGCGGGATGCCAGCGGCGAGCGCGCGGAACCGGGGCAGGCGCACGACGACGCCGACGACGACCGGCCACAGGGCGAGGGCCGCGGCGAGGCCGGCGGCGGTGCGCGGCGTCGCGCCGAGCTCGCGGGCGGCGATGACCCCGATCGCGACGGCGTGGCCGAGGCCGACGGCGACGTAGGCGCGCGCGGCGTCGAACGGGTCGGCGATGCCGCGCTCGGCGGTCGGCCGCGGGTAGCAGAGGTCGCGGCCCGCGATGCGATGGACGACCGAGCGCGCGATGCACAGGCCGAGCGCGAACAGGAGCCAGCCGTCGTGGCGCTGGTGCGGCTCGAGGACGACCAGCGTCGCGGCGAGCGCTGCGAGCGCCCCGGAGGTGCGCGCGGCGAGCTGCATCACCAGGCCCAGGCTCGCCATGCCGTGGTCCGCCGGCGTGCCGGCACTCGGCAGGTCGACAGTACCGCGCTGCCATTCGGCAGCGCTGCCTCGCCCGGCGGAGCCGGGCTCGTCGACGACGGAGCCAGGCCGTTCGCGCGACGCGAGCATGCCTATGAATACCACACGGGCCCGCGCTCGATTGTTGCGGAGCTTGAACGGCGCGGGCGGTCAGGCGGCGAGGGTGTGGCGGCGCAGTCGATCGGCGAGGAGCTCCAGGCGGTCCTGGCCCCACGCCACGAAATCGCCGCAGCGCAGGGACGGCACGCCCCAGAGGCTGTAAACGGCGAGCTCGGTGGCGTTGGTCTGCGCGGCCTTCGCAGCCGCGGGATCGCCGATCGCCGCGCGCGCCTCGTCCCAGGGCAGACCGGCGCGCTCGACGAGGTGACGGAGATCGACGTACTCGGCGACGTCGGGTTGAACGTTCCATACTCATCGCCGGCGCAACGATGGTCCACCAAACATATTTCCCAACAGTGACTGGCCCCTGTAAAAGAATGTCCGCCAGCGGTTGAATAGCTACCGAG
>DATIPJ010000195.1:0-2723 GCA_035472155.1 Kofleriaceae bacterium | reverse complement strand
CGTCGACCGGCCACGGCTGCGCCTTGATGAAGCGGCGCGACACGTCGGCGGGCGCGTTGGGCGCCGCGATGATCGGCGACAGGTCGACCCGCTTGGCCTTCCAGTGATCGACCTGCTTCGGCTTGAGCAGCTCGACCCGCCCGACCAGCTCGTCGAGCGTGCGCGCCCCGAGCGCGGCCATGTGCTCGCGGACGCGCTCGGCCACGAACATGAAGTACGCGATGACGTCCTCGGGGCGCCCGGTGTACTTGGCGCGCAGTGCCGGATCCTGGGTCGCGATGCCGACCGAGCACGTGTTCAGGTGGCACTTGCGCAGCATCACGCAGCCGGTCGCGATCAGCGACGCGGTCGCCATGCCTAACTCCTCGGCGCCGAGCAGCGCCGCGACGACGATGTCGCGCGACGTCCGCAGCCCGCCGTCGACCTGCACGCGAATGCGGTCGCGCAGCTTGTTCGCGACCAGCACCTGGTGGGTCTCGGCGAGCCCGAGCTCCCAGGGCAGGCCGGCGTGCTTGAGGCTCGACATCGGCGCCGCGCCGGTGCCGCCCTCGGTGCCGGCGATGACCACGCAGCCCGCGCGCGCCTTGGCGACGCCTGCGGCGATCGTGCCCACGCCGTACTCGCTGACCAGCTTCACGCTGACCCGCGCGCTCGGGTTGACGCACGTCAGGTCGTAGATCAGCTGCGCGAGGTCCTCGATCGAGTAGATGTCGTGGTGCGGCGGCGGCGAGATCAGGGTCACGCCCGGGGTCGAGCACCGCACGCGCGCGATCCGGTCGTCGATCTTGTTGCCCGGCAGCTGGCCGCCCTCGCCGGGCTTGGCGCCCTGCGCGATCTTGATCTGCAGATCCTCGGCGTGGACCAGGTAGTGCGTCGTGACGCCGAACCGGCCCGACGCGATCTGCTTGATCGCGCTGCGCCGCAGGTCACCCTTCTCGTCGGGCTCGAACCGGTGCGGCTCCTCGCCGCCCTCGCCGGAGTTGGACCGGGCGCCCATCCGGTTCATCGCGATCGCCAGGGTCTCGTGCGCCTCGGCGCTGATCGATCCGAACGACATCGCGCCGGTCACGAATCGCTTGACGATCTCGGTCACCGGCTCGACTTCGTCGAGCGGCACCGGCGCATCGACCGGCCGCAGCTCGAACAAGCCGCGCAGCGTCGCCAGCGCGCGGTCCTCGTCATCGCACAGCTGCTCGAACTCGAGGAACTTGGCGCGGTCGCCGAGCCGGACCGCCGCCTGTAGCGCGGCGATCGTCGCCGGGTTCCACTTGTGGAGCTCGCCGCGCCGCTTCCACTGGTACTGGCCGCCGGTCGGCAGCTCGTCGGTGCCGCCGTCGGCCGCCGCGGCCGTTGCCTCCGGTCCGAAGCCGCGCCCGTGGCGCTCGATCGCCTCGCGCCCGAGCTCGACCAGGCCGATGCCGCCGACCCGCGACGGCGTGCCGGTGAAGTGGCGCTCGACCATCTCGCGGTCGAGCCCGACTGCCTCGAAGATCTGCGCGCCGCGGTAGCTCTGGATGGTCGAGATGCCCATCTTGGACATGACCTTCAGGAGGCCGTCGTCGATCGCGTGCACGTAGCGCGCGATCGCAGCCTCGACCGGCCCGGGCACGCGGTTCTGCGCGACCAGATCGGCGACGACATCGATCGCGAGGTACGGATTGACCGCGGCGGCGCCGTAGCCGATGAGCAGTGCGATGTCATGGACCTCGCGCGCCTCGCCGGTCTCGACCACGAGCCCGGCCTGCATGCGCGTGCCGGCGGCGACCAGGTACTGCTGCACGGCGGACAGCGCGAGCAGCGACGGGATCGCGACATGGCGCGCGTCGACCCCGCGGTCCGAGAGGATCAGCACGTTGTGGCCGTCATCGATCGCGGCGGCCGCGGCGCGGCACAGCCGATCGACCGCCGCCGCGAGGCCCTCGGGGCCATCGTCGACCGGCCAGACAAGCGGCAAGGTCACCGGATCGAACACGCCCTCGCGCACCGCGCGGATCTTGGCCAGGTCCTTGTTGTCGATCACCGGCCCATGCAGCCGCAGCTGGTGGCACTGCTCGGGCGTCTCGTCGAACGTGTTGCCGTCGGGGCCCATCGTGGTCTCGAGCGACATCACGAGCGCTTCGCGGATCGGATCGATCGGCGGGTTCGTCACCTGCGCGAACAGCTGGTGGAAGTACGACGACAGATTGGGCGCGCGGTCCGACAGCACGGCGAGCGGCGTGTCGGTGCCCATCGAGCCGATCGGCTCCTTGCCGGTCGTCGCCATCGCCTCGACGAGCAGGCCCACGCACTCGTCGGTGTATCCGTGTGCGCGCGCGAGCCGCCACAGCTCGTCGCCCGCGATCGCGGCCGGCTCGGCGCCGCCCTCGAGCTCACCGAGCTCGAACACGTTCTTGTCGAGCCACTTGCGATACGGGAACCTGCCGGCGACCTCGCGCTTGAGCTCGCCGTCATCGACGATGCGGCCCTCGACCGTATCGACCACGAACATCATGCCGGGCGTGAGCCGGCCCTTGGCGCGCACGCGCTCGGGCGGCACGTCGATCACCCCGGTCTCCGACGCCAGGATCGCCCGGTCGTCGGTGGTGATCGTCCAGCGCGCGGGCCGCAGACCGTTGCGATCGAGCGTGGCGCCGACCAGCTGCCCGTCGGAGAACACGATCGCCGCCGGGCCGTCCCACGGCTCGACCAGCGACGCGGCATAGCGGTAGAAGCTCGCGCGCTCG
>DATIPJ010000194.1:0-11641 GCA_035472155.1 Kofleriaceae bacterium | reverse complement strand
GCAGGCAGGTCTCGCCGAGCCGAGCGCAGTACGAAGCGTGGGCGCAATGGCTGGCGAGCCGGCACGACGAGCGCGGCACGCCCTGGACCATACCCACGCTGGATCAGTTCAAGTCGATCGTCCATCGCGGGCGTTGACGCGCCGCCGGAACAGACGACCGAGGCCCGCGAGGGCACGCTGAATGAGCAGCCACATGCCTTCAGAGGCTGCAATCGCGCTGCCACGTGCCGATGCGCGCGGCGCGCGATCGCGCTCGCGGTGACGCTTTGCGGCGGCGAGGGCGGCCCGCCTGGCTCGCGGCCTGCAGGATTGCCCGTCCGTGAACTACTGGACCTCGTGCCGCCTCGGAAAACCCGTGCGACGGCGCTCACCGGGCGTGCGCGATGCGCGCCCGAGAGGTCGCGCGAGGTGAGCCATGAGTCTCGTTGCCCTGCGATACGACGAAGACGATGACGTGCTCGCGGGCCTGCGCTCGCCGCACAAGCAGCTGCCGTGTCGCCTGCTCTACGCGGACGGCGGCGACGAGCTGTTCGAGCGGATCTGCACGCTCGACGCCTATTACCCGACGCGCACCGAGCTCTCGCTGCTCGACGCTCACCTGCCGCAGATCGCGCATCATGTCGGCCCGGCGGCGCGCGTGATCGAGCCCGGCAGCGGCGACGGGCGCAAGACGCGGCGCCTGCTGCGCGCGCTCGAGTCGCCGGCGAGCTACGTGCCGATCGATATCGCGCACGAGCAGCTGCAGCGCACGGCCGAGCGGCTGCGCGCCGAGGTCGCGGGCGTCGAGGTCGAGCCGGTCACCGCCGACTACACCGAGCCGTTCGAGCTGCCGGTGCCGCAGCACGCGTTCCGGCGCACGCTGGTGTTCTTCCCCGGCTCGACGATCGGCAACTTCGAGCCCAGCGAGGCGCGGCGCTTCCTCGCCCAGCTCGCGCACCTGGCAGGCAACGATCGCATGCTCCTGCTCGGCGCCGATGCGACGCGAGAGCCCGCGGTGCTGCTGCGCGCCTACGACGACGAGCACGGCGTCACCGCCGCGTTCAACAAGAACGTGCTCGCCCACCTGAATCGCACGCGCGGCGCGACCTTCGATCTCGATGCGTTCGATCATCGCGCGGTCTGGAACGCCGATGCGTCGCGCGTCGAGATGCACCTGGTCAGCCGGCGGCGCCAGACCGTGACGATCTCGGGCCAGCGCGTCCTGTTCGGCGCGGGCGAGCCGATCGTCACCGAGCACTGCTACAAGCACACGCCGGCGGCGATGCACGCGCTGCTCGGGCTGGCGGGCTGGCGGCCGCGTCAGGTGTTCACCGCGCAGAGCGTGCCGTTCCGGCTGTGGCTGTGCGAGCCGCATGCGCTCGCGCTGCACGCGCATCGCGTGTAGGCTGCCCTCGTCATGGCCAAGACCGAGAGCGAGCTCGCCGAGGCCGCCGCCGTCTTCGAGGAGGAGCTCGCCGCCTACGCGCGGCTCGGCGAGCTGTTCCTGAAGACGCCGCTGTCGAGCGTCAAGCAGCTCGAGCGCGCGAACACCACGCTCGCCGAGATCGCGGGGTGCGAGGAGCGGCTGCAGGCGGCAGGGCAGCGCATGGTGCAGGCGCTGTCGGCGTCGCGCACGCGCCAGGAGCAGCTGTCGCGCGATGTCGTCGCCCACGTGCCGGTGGTGCAGGAGCGCAACCGGCGGCTCAACGAGCTGATGACCGAGCTCACGGCGGTCGCCGGCGAGGTCGGCGGCATCAACCACGCGCTCGCGGGCCGGCGCGAGAACGGCGACGCGACACGGCCGCCGAGCGTCGAGGACGCGCGCGATATCTCGGGCACCGTGCTCGCGCTGTCCGAGCGCGCCGAGCGCCTCGCCGCCACCGCGCGCGAGGCCGAGTTCGAGGAGCTCGCGCCCCAGGCGCACGCGCTGCATCAGCGCCTGGAGGCCGTGGGCAAGAAGCTGCAGAGCGCCGGCGGATAACGGGCTAACTGGCCTGACTACTTCGCGGCGCGCATCGCGGCCGAGGGCCGGCCGGGCGGCTTGGCGACCGGCGGCGGCGTTGCGGGCGGGGGCGCCAGGATCTCGGCGACGTGCCCGGTCGCCTTGTCGCACTCGCCGACCAGCACCCGCAGCCAGTTGGCATCGAGGCCGAGCGCGCACGCGTGATCGCGGATCGCGATCGCCGCGGTCGCGCTGTAGGGATGCCGGCGCAGCTCGAGGAGCGAGATCACCAGCTCGACGATCACGCGCTCGGTCTCGCTCGCCGGGTCGACGACGCTGGCCACGGTCGGCGGCAGCGACCAGCGCTCGATCGCCATCGCGTAGGTCTTGGCGCGCACCGCGTCGACGGCGGCGCTGATCTCCTCGTCGGGGCACTTGACGCAGCGGCCGTCGAGCAGCGGCACGGCGAGCGCGCGGAGCCCGAGCATGGGCGCCATGCCCGCGATGATGCTGCGCAGGAACACGCGGTCGTAGCGCGGCACGTTGCGCGCCTGGGCGAGCCAGCTCGAGGTGAACGCAACGACGAGCGCGTCGCGGTGCACGCCGCGCCACAGCTCGGGGAACAGCTCGAACTCGGCGCGCGAGCCGACCTCGTACAGCGAGCTCGCCGAGACCGCGGCGGCGATCGAGCCGACCTCGGCGACGCCGAGCGCGAGCAGCGCGCCGCGCAGGTCGTCGAACCCGCCGCGCTTGACCGCGACCGAGCTCGCCACGCGGACGATCTGCGCGACGATCGCCGGCTCCCAGTGCAGCGCGCGCACCAGCTCGTTGAGATCGAGATCGGCCTTCTCGACCAGCTCGAGCACCCGGGTCGCCGACGACGGGAACGGCGGGATCGCGAACGTCGAGTTCGCCAGCTCGCCGAGGATGCATTGCTCGAGCGCCGCGACGACCTCGGGGTCGGGGGTGCGCTCGGCGGTGCCGCCGACCGTGGCGACGACGTCCTCGGTGGTGAGCGCCGCCTTGGGCGCGGGCGCGCGCGGCGCCTCGGGCGCCACCGCAGCGGGCGCACGTGCGGCCGCGGGCCGCTTACCGAACAACGAACGAAGCCATCCGAGCATGTCTGGTACATCGGCCGGGCGCGGCGCCTGGTGAGGTAGGCGGCACTGGGCCGGGGCCAGGCCACGGTGAGCGCCCGCCCCCGTAGGGCGATGGCGGTGCGCGCCCTACGCGAAGCCCGGGGCCAGCATCCGCACCATCCCCTCGATATTGCTGACACCTGCGCCGGCCATCCAGGTCTCGGCCGCGGCGACCAGGCCCTTGCCTTCGTCACCGGCGACCATCGCGCCCAGTCGACGGCGCGCCACGGCGGCGTGGAGCGCCATCCCGGTGGACTCGAAGCCGGCGATCGCGCTGCGCAGGTCGGCGGCGGCGCGCTCGTGGTCGCGCTCGGCGAAGTGGACCGCGGCGTGGATCAGCTGGCCCTGGGCGACCGCCCACGGCATGTCCTCCCTGATGATCCGGCGGGCGTGGCGCGCGGCCTCGGCGAGCAGCCGGCGCGCGTCCTTGGCGTTGGCCCCGCCGCCGGCGCCCGCGGCGGCGACCGCGGCCCGCCCGCGCGCGCTGAACGTCTCGATGCGCTGCTGGCGGATCTGCAGCAGCATCGACGACGCGATGTCGGCCCAGCGGGCCTCGAGCCGGTCGTAGGCCTCGCGGTCGCGGCCGCAGCTGAGGTCGACCTCGACGTGGCTGAGCAGCGCGTAGCGATGCTGCATCTGGAAGCCGGTCTGCGACCAGCGCGTCATCGCGTCCTCGGCGTTGTGGCGCGCCTCGTCGGGGCGGCCGGAGGCGATGAGCAACACGTGCTGGGTCGCGACCCGGATCGACGTGGCGGCGAACAGGTCGCCGTGGTCCTCGGCCTCGACGAGGGCCGGGGGCAGCCGGCGCGCGAGCTCGTCGAGCCGGCCCACGTAGTACAGGCAGATCAGCGCGAACAGGCGGCTCGCGCTGATCTCCCAGGCCACGCCGATGCAGTCGAGGAAGTACTCGTTGGCGCGCTCGAGGTGCTCGCGCGCGAGCTGGTACTTGCCGAACACGTACTCGACGAGGCCCGTGGTCGACGCCACGATGCCCAGCACGTGCGGCCGGCGGTTCTTGTCGGCCAGCCGGTTGGCCTCGGCGAGCAGGCGGCGCGCGCGCGGCTCGCCGCTCATCTGCGCGGCGTACACCGCCTCGACGGCGAGCGCGCGGGCCAGCCGATCGGGCTCGCCGACGCGCAGCGCGAGCAAGAGCTGGCGCGCGCCGAAGTCGGCGCCGCGGATCGTGTCGATCAGGCCCAGCGACGCGAGCGACCAGCAGATGTCGACCCGCGCGAGGTCGGCGTTGGCGACGTCGTTGGCGCGGCGCTCGGTGAACCGCAGGCCGCGCAGCCGGACCAGCGCGCGCTGGTAGAGCACCGAGGCGAGCGCGCGCCCGGGCGTGACCGGCAGCGCCATGCCGACCCGCGACAGCACGGTGCGGACCTGCTCGATGCCGCGGTCGATGTGGCCGGCGCGCAGCAGCTGCTCGGCGGCGCGGCGCTCGAGGTCGACCCGGTGCTCGACCGGCGCGTCGACCGCCGCCTCGAGGTACGCGTTGGCCGACGCCGCGCCGTCGCCCGCGTTGGCCAGCGCCTCGCCGAGCCGGGTGGTCAGCTCGCGGCGCTGCACCGGCGAGCTGACCCCGAGCTCGAGCGCCATCTGGTAGAGCCGCGCGGCGCGCCGGAACGCCACGGCATGGCTCGCCTGCTCGGCGGCGAGCACGGCATAGCGCAGCGCGTGCTGGGCGTGGCCGGCGCCGCGCCAGTGCAGCGCGAGCGTCTCGGGGTCGGCGTGCAGCGCGCCCTCGAGCGCGACCGCGAGCCGCTCGTGCAGCTCGAGCTTGCGCGCCGGCTCGAACGCGCCGAGCACCGCCTCGCGCACGCGGTCGTGCACCGGCTCGATCGGATCGAGCTGCTTGGTTCCGCGCGTGCGCACCAGGTTGGCGACCCGGAGCTGGATCCCGCGCTGCGAGAACTCGTCGAACGGCAGCCGGCTCGCGCGCGCGATCGTCTCCTGCGCGAGCGGGCTGCCGGCGAGCGCGACCAGCTCGACGATCGTGCGCGATGCTTCCTCGAGCCGCGCGATGCGCGCCCGGATCGCGTCATCGATGCGCGGCAGCCCGGCGACGTGGCTCTTCCACAGCGCGGCGTGCTGCACCAGCTCGTGGATGAACATCGGGTGGCCGCCGGCCTCGCGCGCGATGTTGCGCGCATCGAGCCCCGACAGCGCGTCGACCCCGTCGGCCAGCCGGGTGACCAGCTGCTCGGCGTCATCGGTCGACAGCGCCCCGAGCCGCAGGTCGTACGCGGGCTCGCCGGGGACAGCCTGCTCGATCTCGGTGATCGGCACCTGCGCGACCTGGGTATCGCGCAGCGTCGCGATGAGCAGGAACGGCGGCGCATCCGGCTGGCGCAGGAGCTCGCGCAGGAGCAGCAGGCTGTCGGCGTCGGTCCAGTGCAGGTCGTCGATCACGATCACCAGCCGGTTGCGGGTCGCGATCCGGCGCAGCATGTCGCGCAGCGCCGCCGACGCCTCGGCGCGCACCTGCTGCGGCACGCGATCCTCGGCGGCCACCGCGCCGCGCGCGATCTCCGAGATCTGGCGCAGCACCGGGAACACCTGGGCCAGCGCCTGCACGCCCGGCGGCAGGAGCCCCGACAGCTCGCTCGCCAGCGTGGCGCCGAGGAACCCGGTCAGCTCGTCGACGATCCCGTCGAGCGCCTTGTAGGGCACCGACTCGCGCTCGTAGCAGCGCCCGGCGAGGATCACCGCGCCGGGCTCGCTCGTCAGCAACTGGTTGGTGAACTGGCGCACCAGGTAGCTCTTGCCCACGCCGCTCTCGCCGCGCACCCGCACCGTCAGGCTCTTGCCGGCGCGCACCTCGCCCAGCGCCCGCGACAGCAGCGCCATCTCCTCGCTGCGGCCGACGAACGGGTGGCGGGTCAGCGTCGCCGCGTGGCGATGCCGCGCAAAGCCCAGCCGCCGCAGTACCTCGTGGCCGTCGGGGCGACGCTGCGGGTCGAGCCGCAAGAGGTCCCGGCACAGCTGGTCGAGATCCGGCGGCACCGTGTCGATGAGCTCCGACGGCGCCGGCCCGTCGCGCTGCTGCGCATCGAGCAGCGCCAGCTTGGTCGGCGCCTCGAACGGCAGGCGGCCGGTCAGCGCCTCGAACAGCAGCACGCCGACGGCGTACCAGTCGCCCGCCTTGTCGATCGTGCCCGCGGTGAACAGCTCGGGGGCCATGTAGCCCAGCGTGCCGGCGAACCGCGGCTCCCAGCCGCCCTCGCGCTGGGTGTCGAACGCCAGCCCAAAATCGAGGACGACCACGCGGTCGTCGGGCGTGACCAGCACGTTGGCCGGCTTGATGTCGCGGTGCACCTTGCGCGCGCCGTGCAGCTCATTGAGCCCCAGCGCCAGCTGGGTCAGCGCGTAGCGCAGCCGCTTCTCGTCGACGGCGCGGCTGCGCACGACGCGCGGCGGCGGCAGCGCGAGCGCGCGCGAGGCATCGCCGCCCGACATCGTGCTCACGTCGCTCGCCACGTCGGTGCCGTCGCTCCCCCACACGTAGCGCAACACGTTCACGCCCTCGACCAGCTCCATCGTGAAGAACCAGCGGTCCGCGTCCTCGATCAGCTCGCCGAGGGTCACGAGGTTGCGGTGGTTCACGTCCTGCAGCGCGCGGAACTCGTTCTTGAGCGCGAGCAGCTCCTCGGGCTTCATCGTGCGCAGGGTCTTGAGCGCGACCCGCGCATTGCGCTCGCGGTCGAGCGCCTCGTACACCACGCCCATGCCCCCCGCGCCGAGGCGGCGGACGATCTGGAAGCGGCTGGTGCCATGGAACTGCGCCGCGCTTTCATCCGCCATCATCGCCGCCACCCGAGCTCGGCTTTACCGCACTCACCAGCAGGTAGTCGAGCAGCCCCGCCCGGTACACGCGGTGTGCGGCGAAGTTCATGACCGCGCCCACCGTCGCACCGAGCCGGCCGCGCGCGGCGACCAGCTCGCGCCGCCGGGCCGGGGTGCGCTGCGCCTCGTAGTAGCCAGGGAACGTCCGCCCGCTGACCTCCTCGATCGTGCGGAGCCGGAAGCCCACGCGGGCGAGCAGCGCGCGGTAGTCGACGAGCGTCACGACATTGGCGCGCGGGATCCGCCACAGCGCGGCCGCCGTGCCGAGCAGGACCCGCTCGGTGCGCGTGCGCGGCAGGCGCCGCATCACGATGTCGGCGAGCGCGATTCGCCCGCCTGGCACCAGCACGCGATACGCCTCGCGCAGATATGCCTCGCGCGTGTCGAAGTGGTGCGCGGCCTCGACGCAGATCGCGTGGCTGAACGTCGCGTCGGCAAACGGCAGCCGCGTCGCCGACGCATGATGAAACCTCAGCTCGCCGGGGCCCGAACGGGCCGCCGCCTGCGCGACCGCCAACTCGATGTTCCGCTGCGTCACGTCGAGCGCGTCCACCGATAGCGCCCCGAACCGGTGCAGGAGGTACAGATCCTGCGACCCGCGGCCGCACGCCGCGTCGACCACGCGCGCCCCGGGCGCCAGCTCGAGGGCCTCACCGAGCCGCTCGACCAGATGCTCCGCCGCGCTCGCGTAGTCGGTCGCGCCCTCCCACAATCCGAAATTCATGTAGCCGCGGTGCGAGTCATCGCTGCGGCCGCCATGGCCATAGAGCCGATCGATCATCCGCTCGTGCCCGGTCAGCATGAGTCTCTATTCGACCACGAGGGCGGCGCAAAAGCTTGAGACCGATGCCCCCGGTGTGTATGTCTTGCGTTAGGGGATGGGTTCGCCAGCCGGTCCGAAGTTCGTGGTGCCCTGGCTGTTGCGATACGCAATCAGTCCATACCGCGTATGGAGCGCCCTCGTCCGCCGCTACCGCGATCCGGTGCTGCTGCGACTGCCCGAGACGGCGGGCACCGTCGCGACCGGGCGTCCCGACGGCGTGCGCGCGATCATCTCCGCGGATGCGAGCACGCTGGTGCCCTGGCGAATCCCGGCAACCGAAGCGCTGATGACCAACGACTCGATCTTCTTGCAGGCGGGGGAGACCCATCGCGCCACCCGCAGGCTGCTTGCGCCGCTCTTTCAGCCGGCGCGGCACGGCGAGCATTGCGCGGCCATGGCGTCCGTCGTCGCCACCGAGCTCGACGCGCTCGCGCCCGGGCGCATCGAGGCGCAGGCGCTCGCGCAGCGGCTCACGCTGCAGATCATCCTCGCGGTCCTCTTCGGCCTGCGCGACGGCCCGCGCGCGGCGCGGTTTCGGGACGCTGCACAGCAAGCGCTCGACGACACCGGTCCGGCCTTCCTGTGGTTTCGCTTTCTGCGGCGCCGCCGCAGCCCATTCGCGCGCGTCGCCAGGGCGCTCGAGGACATGCGCACCCTCGTGCAGGAGGAGATCGACGAGCGGCGCGCTTCGCCACCCGGCGCCGCGGCGGCTGCTGCTGCTCCGCCTGCTGCCGTGCACGCCGGTTGCCCTCACGCGCACATGGATCCGATCGGTACCGACATGCTCGGGCAGCTGATGCGCGCGCGTCGGCCCGACGGCAGCGCGCTCACGGATCGCGAGATCCAGATTCACCTCTCCGATATGGTCGTCGCGGGACACGAGACGACCACCGTCGCCATCGCGTGGACCTGCTACGAGCTGTGCCGGCACCCGGAGGCACTCGCGCGGCTCACGGCAGAGCTCGATGCGCACCCGGCGCCGGCAGACGCCCCGGGGCTCGCGCAGCTGCGCTACCTCGAGGCCGTGTGCAACGAGAGCCTGCGGCTGCACCCGCCGCTGGTCTTCCTGAGCCGCACGGTTGCCCGGCCGCTGTGCGTCGCGGATCATGAGGTGCCGCCGGGCGTTGGCGTGTCGCTGGTGCTGCCGCTGATCCATCGCGATGCGGCGATCTACCCCGAGCCGCACGCATTCCGCCCCGAGCGCTTCCTCGAGCGCGGCTATGGCCCCGAGCAGTTTCTGCCGTTCGGCGGCGGGGCGAAGCGCTGCCTCGGCTCGACCTTCGCGGTGCAGGAGATGATGATCGTGATCGCAGGCCTGCTCTCGCGGTTTCGAATGCGGCTGCGGCGAGACCGGGCGATCCGTCCGCGTGCGCGGACGATCACCGTGGCTCCCGCGGGCGGCGTCGAGCTGGTCCTCGAGCGGCGCTGACGGAAGGCCCGGGCGCCGTCCCGCGCTCGCGCAGCGCATCGTCCACCTGCGCGACCAGCTGCCTCGCCATGACACGCAATCACGAGTCAAAGATTGCCAGTTACGAATCCAGAAGCAGGGCATCCCGGCAGTCGATCATCGGGCATTCGATCCGTCCCGGCGCGTCGCCGCACGGCGGCTCATCCGCGCTGCATTCCGCGCAGGATCGGAACGGCGTGCCCGCTCGCGCGGATGGTGAATGCGTGGGCGGCAGGGAGGACGTCGCCGCCGACGTGGTACCGGGCGGGCGTGGCGAGCTCGATGCGGACGGCGTGGGCCGAGAAGTCGTGAATGCGCGCCGGGTCGGGCTCGCCGGCGAGGACGCGGCGCGCGTGGCGCAGGACGTCGTAGGGGCTCGCGAAGGCGATCTTGAGCTCGAACGCATCGCCGATGCGGTCGACGTGGCGGAAGTAGGGCAGGCCCGCGCTGTAGGAGGGGACCGTCGAGGCGGAGGCCATGGTGGCGAGGCCGTCGAAGAGCATGTCGCCGTCGGCGAACGGCTGCGTGGGCTGGCCGTTGGCGTCGAGGCGCGCGGCGGCCCCGACGGCGACGATGCGGATGCGGACGAACGGGCGGCGGAGCAGGCGCGGGAGGGTGAGCGCGAGGGCGGTGAGGGCGTAGCCGGGCGCGCCGCGGACCACCGGCAGGAGGCGGCCCGCGCCGAGGTGGCGCTTGACGAGCCAGGCGTAGTCGGCCGCCCAGTCGGCGTCGAGGCCGACGCCCGCGAAGTGGGTGAGCTGGCCGTCGATGTCGAGGAGGCGCAGCGGCGCTGGGGCCTCGGTCGGGTCCGCGGCGCGGGCGAGGTCGTGCGTGAGGCCGCGCGGCGTGGGGGGCGAGGCGCCGCAGAGATCGTGGACAGCATTGCCCGTGCCCAGGCGCAGCGGCAGGAGGGCGGGCATGCGCGAGGGCGCGAGGGCGACGAGGGTGGCGGCGGCGAGCATGAAGGTTCCGTCGCCGCCGCCCGCGCAGAGCACGTCGTAGTCGCGCGCGACGATGGTGGAGAGGGCGGCGCGGGTGTCGGCGACGCTGTCGGGGACGAAGAGGTCGCCCCCGGGAACGTGGTCGCGGAACCAGCGAAGGCGCGCGGGAGTCGCGCCCTGCGCTCGGCGGTTGAGCATCACCGCGACCCGTCTCGCCACCGGCAAGTGGTACCCGATCCTGCCGGCCCGCGGCCAGGGTCACGGGAGCGGCGCCGCCGGTAACATGCCTCGCGCTGCAGTGCGGGCGACTTGTCGAATCCATCTCGCCTGCCGCGGCCGACTTCGTCGTTCGTCGTCATTCCTCTTGACCGCATGTCTGTCGCGGGCGATCTCCGGATGCAGGTGAGGCGCCGTGGCGAGGACGACGCGGACGTTTGCCGTTGCCGTGCACGAAGGTCCGGAGCGACAGCCACAAGGAGACCGATGACGACATCGACATCGACATCGAATGACGGGTTCCAGGAGACACGCCTGGACATCAACGGGATCGACACCCTGGTTCTCACCGCCGGAACGGGCGAGCCCGTGGTGTTTCTCCACGGCGCCGGGACCGCCAGCGGGTTTGACTGGCTGTTGCCGATCGCCCAGCACTTCCGGGTCATCGTCGCCCACCATCCCGGCTTCGGGCGGTCGGGCGGTCCGGCGCTCCCCGGCGTCGACCATCTCGCGCGGCATCACCTCGACGTGCTCGACCGGCTCGGGGTCGCGCGTTTCCGCCTCGTCGGACAGTCGATGGGAGGGTGGACGGCCGCCACGCTCGCGTCGTACTCGACACAGCGGATCGTGAAGCTCGCCCTCGTGGCGCCGGTGGGCCACGACGTGCCCGACCATCCAACCGTGAATCTCCTCGCGGTGCCCCCGGCCGAGGTGCCGGGTTATCTGACGGCGAGCCCGGCGATCCTCGCGCGGATGAGCGCTCCGCCGCCGTCCCCGGAGTTCCTTGCGGCGCGCATCCGCGAAGCGGAGTCGTTCGCGATCGTCCAGAAGCACGGCCTGACGCACGAATCGGGCCTCGGGCGCTGGTTGCACCGGATCGACGTACCGACGCTGCTCCTGTGGGGCGAGGCCGACCGGACCGTCCCGTTCGCGCAGGCGGCCGTGTGGGCCGCTGCGCTGCCGAAGGCTTCGATCAAGAGCTTCGCCGGCGCCGGTCACCTCCTGTTCGAGGAGCGCCCCGAGACGGCCTCTGCGCTCGTCGACTTCTTGCGCGACTGACCTGGCGCGTCTGCCCCACGACGAAAGGACTGGCATGACCGACATCGGCACGCTCGGCGCTCACCTCCAGACCAGCTCCGCGCTCTCGCAGCGGGCTCAGAAGCTCGTTCCGCTGCTCGACCAGTACGCGGACCACGCCGACCGGGAAGGGCGCCTCGCGACGGAGGTCGTCGAAGCGCTCCGGCGCGAGGCGCTGTTTCTGATGTGGACCCCGAAGGAGCTCGGCGGCTTCGAGCTCGATCCCGTCCA
>DATIPJ010000193.1:0-9816 GCA_035472155.1 Kofleriaceae bacterium | reverse complement strand
CGCCTCGTCCGCATCGAGGCCGCGCGCATCCTGGCCGCCGCCGCTGCCGCCATGACCGACGCCCAGCGCGCCATCTACACAGCGGCTCGCCGCGAGCTCGACGACGCCGACCGCCTCGACCTCGATCGCCCCGAGGGCTGGTTCAATCGCGCCGTGCTCGCCGAGAGCGAATCCCACCCCACGGAGGCCAGCCGCTTCTACCAGCGAGCCCTCGATCTCGATCCCGACTTCGTACCTGCGCGCGCGAATCTCGACCGAATGAAGGGCACGGGACGACCGACGCGCGAGTGACTCGTCAACGCGCGCGAAAGGCGATGGGGGCCTACGGCGAGCGGTAGCTTCCACGGCCGTGGCCTGCGAGGCACAGGTAGTTGAGTGTTGCCGGCGGGAAATGCGTGACGGGCGGTCCGCGAGACGAGGCCCGCCATCGCCGGCAAGCGCGCGTGTTCGCGTTCTCCGCGAGGCGCGCGCAGGTCGCGAATGCGAGGCGCGCGCAGGTCGAATGCGAGGCGCGTGCAGGTCGAATGCGCAGGTCGCAGTTGTCTCAGGGGTGTCTCACCGGGTGGGAGCTGGTGCGCCACTGCAATGCTCGGCGAGAAGCGTTGCGGGGCTCGCCGCCGCAGATACACTGCGCCGGCCATGCGTACCCTCCTGGCGGCCTTCATTGTCCTCGCAGTCTCGTGCTCTCAACCTCCGAGCCCGGCGAGTCCGTCGAGCCCGTCGAGCGCGTCGAAACCGGGGGGCGCCGCCGCCGGTGATCGCGGCTGGATCGAGCGCAGCAACCAGAATGCGCAGCTGCTGTTGCAGGTGATGGCCGAATTTCAGCCCGAGGCCGCGGCGCGCCAGGGCATCAACGGCCTCGATGATCGCATCGCCGACTTCGGCCCGGGCCACCTGCAGCGCCAGCGCGAGGCGATCCACAAGGTGCAGGGCGAGCTCGAGAAGCGGCTCGCCGGCGAGAAGGATCCGCTGGTCGCCCAGGATCTGCAGATCTTGATCGACGCCACCAAGCGACAGATCCGCGGCAGCGAGCTGCGCGAGAAGCTGCAGGTGCCGTATTACAAGCTGCCGCAGCTGGTGTTCGGCAGCATGCGCTCGCTGCTCGATCCGCAGATCGCCGCCGAGCGGCGGCCCGCGGCCCTCGTGCGGCTGCGCAAGTACCTCGGCCTCGAGGGCGGTCAACCGTCGCTGGTGCAGCTCGCCGAGGCCGAGACCCGCGACGGCCTCCAGAAGTGGCTGCTGCCGCCGTCGCGCATCGAGCTCGAGAACGACCTCGAGACCTCCGAGCACCTGCTCGACGGCGTCGACAAGCTGTTCAAGGAGTTCAACATCGCGGGCGCAGAGCAGGCCCTCGCCGAGATGCACAAGCAGCTCAGCGGGTACCAGCAGTTCGTCAAGACCGAGCTGTTGGCCAAGGGGCGCGACGACTTCCGCCTGCCGCCCGAGCTGTATGCGTTCAGCCTCGTGCAGGTCGGCGTCGACATCGCGCCCGAGGAGCTGACCAAGCGCGCGCACCAGGCCTTCACCGAGATCCAGGCCGAGATGCAGAAGACCGCGGCCAAGATCGCCAAGGAGCGCGGCTGGCCGTCGGGCGATTACCACGACGTCATCAAGCAGCTGAAGAAGGAGCAGATCGCCGACGACAAGGTGCTCGACTTCTACAAGCAGCGCCTCGGGCAGATCGAGGGCATCATCCGCGCGCAGCACCTGGTGACCGTGCCGGACCGCCCGGCGCGCATCCGCCTCGGCACGCCGGCCGAGAATGCGCAGCAGCCGGCGCCGCACATGACCGCGCCGCGGCTGATCGGCAACACGGGCGAGCAGGGCGAGTTCGTGCTGCCGCTGTCGGTGCCCGGCAAGGCCGCGCTCAAGTACGACGACTTCAACTACGACGCCGCGGCCTGGACCCTGACGGCGCACGAGGCGCGGCCGGGGCACGAGCTGCAGTTCTCGCGCATGGTCGAGACCGGCGTCTCGCTGGCGCGCGCCATCTTCGCGTTCAACAGCGTCAACGTCGAGGGCTGGGGCCTCTACGCCGAGGCGATCACGCTGCCGTACATGCCGCCCGAGGGGCAGCTCATCAGCCTGCAGCTGCGGCTGCAGCGCGCGGCCCGCGCATTCCTCGATCCCGAGCTGCAGATTCCCGGCAAGTGGACCCCCGAGTCGGCGCGCGCGTTTCTGCAGAAGGAGGTCGGCCTGTCGCCGGCGTTCGCCACCGAGGAGGTCGACCGCTTCACCTTCCGCTCGCCGGCCCAGGCGACCGCGTACTTCTACGGCTACACCAAGATCCTTGAGCTACGCGAGGCGGTGCAGAAGCAGCAAGGCGACCACTTCGATGCGCTCAAGTTTCACGACCTGCTTCTCGCTCAGGGCCTGTTGCCGCCGGAGCTGATGCGCAAGGTGATCCTGGCCGAGCTGCACTGAGCACGAGCGCCACGCGGGCCGTCAGAATGCGAAGCCGGCAGTGACCAGCGCACCGCCACGGGTAGGTGTGATCGCGACCGGTGGTTCTTCCCGTGCGAGTCGCCCGAGCAGGTACAGCGCGCTGCCGCCGATCAACGCCGCCCCACCGATGCTATAGGACGCGATCGCGGCGGTGGACGCGGCGCTGCCGCGATCGTCCCAGTGGTGGACCTGCTCGGTGGTGCACGGATGCGCGGGTGTACAGCCCTGGCTCTGCCGCTCGAAGTATCCGAGGTCTCGATGGAACCACACGCCGACGGCGATCGCGACCAGCCCGCCGCCGGCGAGCGCGAGCCCGATGTGTCGCTTCGTCGCGCCGCGATCGATGTGCGACGCCAGTGGCGTCGGCGGTGTCGGCGGCGTCGTCGGTGCAGGGCGCTGACGGCTCGCGCACGCCTCCATCTCGCCGAGGTACGCGTGCACCTTGTCGAGGTTCGGCGCGGTGATCACCGCGGCCAGGAACTGCCGAAAGTAGCTCGCCGCCTCCTCGCAGTGGTTCGCGAACCGAAACGATTGCGCGACATTGAAGAGGTAGGCCGGATCCGGTTCCTGGGCATACGCCTCGATGAACTTCCGGGCCGCGGCGAGATAGTCGCCGGCGGCGTAGCGCTTCTGGCCTTCCGCGTATGCCGCACCGGCCTTCGCCTTGTCGGGCGGTGGCGGCTGCGGTTGCGCCCGCGCGACGCCAAGCGAGCAGACCAGGATGCAGAGCGCGAGCCTCATCGACGCACCTTGGGGACCGCATCACCGGGCGCCATCAGCTCGCGGCCGTTGCCGGTGTCGACCGCGGGCGACGCCGCGTCGTGCTTCCAGGTCACGTCGCGCTGCTCGGTCTTGCCCTCCTCGATCCAGAACGAGAACCGCTGCGTGGGCTCCCCGGCGGCTTGCACCTCGATCTCGTGAGCACCCGACGGCAGCGCGAGCTCGGTCCGCGCACCCCGTGACCTGCCGTCGACGATCACGACGTACGTTCCCGCCCCGTGGATCGCCAGCGCGAGGCGCCCGCTGGCCGGAGCTCGATGCCTGGGCTCGACATGCTTGTCGGACCGCGTGCGCTTGGGCTCGACGGGCGCGGCGACGGCATCCGCCGCGCTGCGAGGCGTGTCTGGCGCCGGCGTCGAAGCGGGCGCGGGCGTCGAAGCGGGCGCCGGCGTCGAAGCGGGCGCCGACGTCGAACCGGGCGCCGGCGTCGAACCGGGCGCCTGGGGCGGAGCTACATCCACGGTCGGCCTGGGCGCCAGCGCTGGCGCCGCCGATCCGGCCTCGGCCACGCGTGTCTCTCGATCGACGCCCGGCACGACCTGCCGTGCCATCGCCGGCGGAGGTTCCGGCGTGCCCGTCAGCTTTCGCGCGAGCACGAACGCGGCGACCGCGGCCACGGCCATCATCGCAACCAGCACCATGGCTCGACGCGACACCCAGGGCGGCGGGACGTCGATCGGTCCGCTCTTCGTGGTGAGGTCGAGCGAGAGGGTGTTGTCCCTCGGGCGCGGTGCGGCCAGGAGGTGCCCGCGCAGATCCGCGAGAGTGATATCGAGCACGTTGTGGACCTGGGACAGCGTCGGGCGATCGTCCGGATCCTTGGCAAGCATCGCGACGACCAGATCATCGAGCTCCGCTGGCACGCCGACGAACGTCGACGGCGGAGGCGGCTTTTCCGTCAGGTGCTTCGCGATCAGCTCGGCCGCGTTGTCGGCGACGAACGGCGGCCGCCCGACCAGCAGCTCGAACAGGATCACACCGAACGCATAGATGTCTGCGCGGGTGTCCACGCGAAGCCCTCTCGCCTGCTCGGGTGCCACGTAGTGCGGTGTCCCCATCATCACGCCCGCCGCGGTGCGCCTGACGCGGCGGTCGTCCGCCGACAGCTTCGCAATCCCGAAGTCGAGCAGCTTGACCGCCGATGGGTCGCCGCGCAGCTCGACCAGAAACACGTTGTCGGGCTTGAGGTCGCGATGGATGACGCCCTTGTCATGCGCGGCCTCGAGCGCGCGCGCGAGCGCCTTGAGCACGGTGCAGATCTCGGGGAGCGTCAGCGGCTGGTGCGCCATGCGCGCAGCGAGCGTCTCGCCCTGCAGCAGCTCCATCACGAGGTACTGGCGGCCGTCCGGCGTCATCCCAAACGCGAACACATCGACGATGTTCGGGTGACCGATCTGATTGACGACACGCGCCTCATCGACGAACCGCTCGACCGAATCCGGATCCGCGCACAGCTCGCGCGTCAGCACCTTGATCGCCGCGCGCTTGCCGATCAGCGGGTGCACCGCGGCGAACACCGCGCCCATGCCGCCCTGGCCGATCTTGCGCTCGATCCGGTATTCGCCGAGCATCGTGCCCGGCGCGAGGTCGTCCGGCATCCTCGGCGGGGCGCGCGGCGGCGTTGGTACCGGCTCCGCGATCGCGGTGTCTTCGTCGTAGACGGCGACCGCGCCCGGCCCTGGCGACGGCGAGACCGGGGCATCCGGAGGGGCATTCCCTTCGGAAACCGGCAGCAGGTTGGGAGTCACCTCCACGCCGGATGAGTATAATCGTTGTGGGACGTCTGCGCTGGAGTCGTTGGATCGCCTTGCGGCCACACATCGTACAAAGCTGCGGCGTGCGTTGCGCGCTCCTCGCGTGCCTGCTCGTGGCCTGCTACCACCCGAACCGGCTCGACTGCTCCGTCAGCTGCGCCAACGGAGCGTCGTGTCCGGACGGCCTGACCTGCGGCGCGACCGATCAGCTCTGTCACTCCGGGTCGCGCGAGTGCACCGCGATCGACGCCGTCGACGCCGGCGATGATGCCCCGAGCAACCCCCCCGATGACGCGTCGTTCGATGGGCCTCCCCCGGTGTTCTGCAGTCCCGCGCTGCGGAACCTCGTCGCGTGCTACGAGCTCGATGGCACGACCGACGATTCGTCGCCGAATCACCTGAACGCCGCCACTGCCTCCATCGCGTTCCAGCCCGGGCGGGCGGGACTGGCCCTCGCCGTCGATATGACCTCGAGAGTCCGCATCATGGAGACCACGCTGCTCGATCTGGAGCAGTTCACGGTCGAGGCGTGGATCGACCAGCTCGCCAGCACCAACGGCTCGAACGTGACGGTCGTCAACAACCCCCTGCAGTACGGGATGTTCGTCGACACCGTCAACGAGCCCACCTGTGCGTATTTCGCGCCGAGCTTGGTCGTGGCTCCCGCCACAACGAAGCTCCAGCCCAACCAGTGGACGCACCTCGCGTGCACCTACGACGGCGTGCGGCTGACGCTCTACATCAACGGTGCGGTGGCGGCGCAGAACGCCGAGGGCGGGATGGTATCGAAGACCGCCAGCGGCGGTACCGGAATCGGCAGCGATGCGATCAACGTCGATCCGGCCAATCACTTTGTCGGGCTGGTCGACGGGGTCCGGATCTTCTCGGCGGCGCGGACCGCGGCGGAGATCTGCGCCGATGCCGATCGAACCGACTGCCGCTGACGCGCCGAGGCGCTCTATTCTAGCGACGGCGTCGACGGCGCTGCGACGCCGCTGGTGACCAGTCGCGCATGGTGATCGGCGGTGAGCGTAACCGTGCACTGCGAGATGCGCTCGCGCCCGCCGCCCGCGCCACCAGGTCCGGGCGGCCGATAAGCGACCTGGAAGCTCAGCGTGCCCTTGCCGCTCCGGTCGACGTGCAGGCTGCGAGGTCCAACCACGCGGTGGTTCATGCCCATGGCCCAGACCAGTCGCTCGGCGAGCCCATCGGCGTCGAGCGTGGGCTTGTCACTCCACGCGCCCGCCTCGTCCAGCAACAGTCCCAGGTTCTGGTCGGGCGTGATGACGGTGCCTTCGGCGACCGCCCAGCCGCGCACCTGGCGGTCGGGATGGTCCTTGGACGACCCGTAGAACGCCCAGACCGCGCCGACGCGCTGGTCGAGCTGCACCGTCGGATCCTCCTCGATCGGGCTCACGAGGACGCGGTCGGGCGATAGCTTGAGCACGCGCGCCGCGTGATCGCGGAAGCTCGCGTGCGCCTTGTCGAAGCCAGCCTGCATGGGGACGCTCCTCTTTGCTCCGCAGCTTGGGCACGCGGCCGACACGCGGGTCAGGGCGGCGGCCGTGACGACGATTGCGACGATGATGGCGCCGGTGCTGGTGCGCATGGCTAAGGCCCGGGCCTGTGCGCCTTCTTGCCCGTGCCGGAGCCGGGCTGCACGCCGGCGGTGGCAGTGCCGGACGCGGGCGCACCTTCGGGACCCGGTCCGGCGGGGGCGCCGGCGCCCGCCCCGGCAGGCGCCATGTGGCGGTGGTGGATGTTGGTGCGGATCCACTCGCGTTGATTGGCACTGGAGATCAGCCGGCCGTAGTCGGCCTCTGTCACGCCGGGGCGGCCGGCCTCCTCGTAGAATACCGTGTATGTCTCGGCGAAGAACTCGGCCGGCGCGTACAGCGAGTAGTCCGACAGCCGCGCCGCCCGGATCGACTCGTTGTGGTACATGAAGTTCTTGTACCAGTTGCTGACGGAGAACACCTTGCCGCCGCTGGAGTAAAGCGCCTCGGGGTTGTTGTAGAAGTTGTCGCCCCGCGACAGGCAAGCCTCGGCGGCGACGATGACTGGCACGTTGTGAGTGCGGTTGCGCATGATCGGGTGTGTCGCCGGCAGTCCCTGCGCGAACAGCGAGCCCGAGCCGCTGGCGACCGCGTGCGTGATGGCCGTGCGTACGCGCGCCTTGTCGGCGTCGGTGATCGGCGTGGTGTGCCCGGGCGCGCCGCTGGTCGCACCGGTCCAGGCGGCGCCACCCATGGCCGCCACCCAGGTATCGAAATCGGCCTCGGTCGCGGGCTCGGCGCCGGTCCACCAGCCGCCGAGGCCGACGGTGAAGCCGGTGACCACGGCCGGGATCGAGGCGTCGACCGCGTGGCCGATCTCGTGGCGCACGGTGCCCGCGAGCCAGTTCACGTCGCGCGCACCGCTGCCGCGCTCGTCCATGCGGCGCACCACGTCGCCGGCGGCGTGGGCATGGCTCATGGCGCGGTCGACGGTGAGCGCATTGCCGGCGATGGCCGTGACGCGGCCCCAGTCGAAGTTGGCGTCGGCGAGCGTGGGGTTGGCGCTCGCACCGAGCGCGATCTTATCGTTGACCGCGAAGCTGCTACCCGCGCCCACGGTGAGAGACGTGGCGCCCGGGGCGACCGCGGCGGTGAGTGCGCTGTTGTTGCCGACCGCGACGGTGCGCGCGACGACATCGTCGGTGTGGTGCGCGTGGGTCAGGACGGGCGAGATCGTGAGGACGTTGCCGGCGATGGCGGTGACGGTGCCGTGATCGTAATGGGCATCGCTGCTGGCGACGTTGTCGCCGGTGCCTATCGCGAAACCATCGTTGACCGAGAAGTGAGTGCCGTCGGTGACCCGGATCGTGGCGGCGTTGGCTGCGGCCGCTGCCGCCAGCTTCACGCTGCCCCCGTGCGCGTCGATCTTGGCCACCACGTCATCCTGCTGGTGGCCGTGCGCCAGACCCGCGCCGATCGTGACGGTGGTGCCCGCAACGGCCGTGACCGTACAGCGGTCGTAGTTGGGATCGACCGACAGCGTCTGGGTCCCGGTGCCAAGCGCGATGGTATCGCCGACGGCGAGGCGGCCGGCCTCATTGACCTGCAGCGTGACCGCGCCCGCAGCCGCGTTGGCGGTGAGCTTGGTCCCGTAGCCCATCTGCTGCTGAAAGCCGGTGCTGGCGTGCGCGCCGACCGTGAACTCGCCACCGCCGAACGCGGCGCGATCGATCATCGTCGGGTCGACGCTGAGGACGATGGTCTGCCACACGCGGCCGTTGACGTCTTGCGCGCGCACGTCGCCATCGGGAAGCGTCTTGAGCTGGCGATGCATGGCCTTGATGACCGCGGCGTTCCAGTGCGCGCCGGCCTGGCGTCTGGCCTCGACATCCCAGTAGGAGTCGAAGGCGCGGATCATGTAGCCGGTGTGCGTTCCGTCGTCGATGACACCGTCCTCGAAGGCGCGCTGCTCGGCGGCGGTGCCGTACGCGTCGAGGTAGCGCTGTCGGCGAGCGCGGTCATCGCCGGTGATGAGCGACCACGCCAGCACGGGCTGGTGGCCGTCGATGAAGACGCGGCGTGCCAGGCGGGCGCGCACGGCATCGGCCGTCGCCGGCATGTGCGACTCGACCTGGCGCACGAGCGCGGTGTTGTGCGCGACGGTCAGCACCTCGCCGACCGGCGCGCCATCGATGAGCGCGAGCACGCGCGCCCCGTCGACCGGGTTCGCCCTCGCCGCGGTGCGCAGGTCGCCGTCGAGCGCAAGCTGCAGTCGCTGCACGCCCGCAGCCGGGGCGGCGCGCGACGGGGCCATCTGATCGAGCAGATCGCCGGCCGGGGCGCCCTGGACGACCCGGTCGGCGACGGCGTCCGCATGGCGCTCGTAGGCGTCGCCGGTCTCGCCGATGCCGCCCTTGAGCTGCACATTGCCGCGCTGCTGGACCACGTGCGCGGCCTCGTGCGCTGCGGTGTGCAGGTCGGGCGCACCGGCGAACGCAATATCGCGGCCGGTGGCGTACGCACGGGCGCCGAGGGCGTCGCTGGCTGCGGCCGCCTCGCCACCGACGTGGGCGCGCACATCGCTGATATCGTGGCCGCCGAACGAGGCCTGGATCTGCTCGCGGTACGGCAGCGGCCCGCCGCCGCCGCTGACACCCTCGGCGGCGACCGCGTGCGTGGTCCCGGGGCTGAGCGCAGCGGCGAGGTTCTGCTTGCGTTGCAGCGGCGCCGCCTCCCGCGAAAGGCTCGCGGTCAGCGTTCCCTTGCCAGGATCGACGGCCTTGGCCTGCACGGGGGCAGCGCTCGACGGCACGCTTTCGGTCAGCGTGGTCTTGCCCGGTGAGCTCGCGCGCGTCGGCGCCGCGTCCGGCGAATGCGCTTCGTGGGGGTGCCTCGTTCCGTCTCGTTTCATGACCACGTTCAGATGCGATGCGTACCTGCCCATGCACGCGTCCGCCCAAATTGGCACGGTGGCAATGCGCCGGTCAATTCGATTCCTGCGATCGCCGAGGGCGTACGCGAGGATAAGTACAACCGGTCTTTCTGTGCGGTGGCGTCGGCCTGGGCAAGACGCACCTCCTGCACTCGATTCGGACACCACGCACTCGTCGGCGGCGCGGTCGTCCGCGCTTCACTTGCGCCCGACAGCTTCCTCTCACGGCGCACCGACGACCACACGGCTCCAAACCTGAGTCGTCAGCGTACAACGCGATCAACTCCGACAGGCACTCTGCGTGGGTGTCGTTCGCGGACACCTCGTATTTCCTCTCAGCCTCCCGCTTCGCCACCAAGCCTGTCAGTTTCCATCATCTGCCGAGCCCTCGACCAGCTCCGCGACCTCG
>DATIPJ010000192.1:0-3382 GCA_035472155.1 Kofleriaceae bacterium | reverse complement strand
CGGGCGCCGCCCGGCGCGCGCGGCGGGTCATCACCGTCTCGCATGCCTCGGCAGCGGACGTCAGGTCCGAGTTGAAGATCCGGAACGTCGACGTCGTCCCCAACGGCGTCACGCCGCCACCGCCTGACCCATCCCCACCCGCCGACCTCGGCCAGGGCGACCGGCCGGTCGTGCTCAGCGTCGCCTCCGACCTCCCGCACAAGAACCTCGCGGCGCTGATCGACGGCGTCGCCGAGCTCACCGCCGACCCGCTGCGCAGCCATGACATCTCGCAGCTCGCGGTGATGGTGCGGTTCGGGGCACTCGCGGTTGCGGTGGCCGCGCAGCGGGTGTCGCGCATCGCGCTCGCCGACGAGGCGGTGCGTGCGCGCGCGTCGTCGCCATCGGTCCGCATCGGCGACGCCGTGCTGCCCGCGTGGGACCTCGGCAAGATGCTCGGGTACGGCGAGGCGCCGGCGGCGTGGTTGATCATGACCACCGGCGACGAGCCGGGGGCTCCGCGGATCGCGCTCGGCACCGGGCCATGCATCGCGATCGCGGCGCACGGCGAGCTTTCATCGCTACCCGCCGGCGTGGTCAGCGCGTCGCCGGCGGCGGTCATCGGCGTGTTCGTCACCGACCCGGCGCTGCGCGATCGCGGCGTCGGTCACCTCGGCGTGCGCGTCGATCCGATGCGGCTGATCGGCGCGACCGAGCTGGCGACCGCACTGCGCGGTGAGCGGTGAGCTTACCGGTGCGCGACGACCTCCGTGTCCATGGCTCCCCGCCGACGCATCCGCCGATCGCGCGTCCCTGGACGCCTGCCACCGCGCTGGTCGTCGACGGCGATCCGGTGTCGCGCCGGTTCGTCGAGCTGGCGCTCGGCAAGGGTGGTGAGTTCGTCGTCGAGGCCGCCGAGAGCGCCGCCGCCGCGATCGAGATCCTGCGGGTCCAGACCGTCGAGCTGATCATCTCCGATACCGACCTGGCCGACACCAACGGCCTGCAGTTCTATCGCGCGCTCAGCCAGGAGAGCCGGCTGCGCGGCATCCCGTTCGTGTTCCTGTCGGCCGATCGCCGTCCCGAGGCCAAGATGGCCGCGCTGCGCGCCGGCGTCGCGGACTACCTGATCAAGCCGTGCCACGGCGGCGAGTTCGCGGCGCGCGCGATCTCGCTGGTCGAGCGCGAGCGCCGCGCCCGGGCGAGCGCGCGCCGGCGCAACTACCTGCTCGCCGGCGACCTCGGCGCGATGGGCTTCCCTGACCTGGTCAACACGATCGAGATGGGGCGGCGCAGCGGTGTGCTCTCGCTGATGCTGTCGTCGGCGTTCGGCCAGGTGTTCTTCTCCAACGGCCGGATCGTCCATGCGGTGTACGGGAACCTGGTCGGCGCCGCCGCGGTGCACCGCCTGGTCGACGAGCAGTCGGGCTCGTTCGAGTTCGCGCCGGGTGAGTGCGACATCCCGGCCGACCAGTGGACGATCCACGAGTCGGCGACCTCGCTGATCCTGGAGGGTGCGCGCCTGGTCGATCACGAGCGCGCCAACGGCCGCGCGCTCGCCCACCCGGTCGAGACCATCGTGCTGCCCGTGGTCGTCGCCGAGCTCGAGCCGCCGCTCGCCGCGGTGCACGGCCTCGGGAACCAGCTCGCCAGCGAGGTCGAGGATCCGTTCGCGCTGGGCGAGATGTACGCGTGGACGCCGTCGGACCTCGCGCGCTGGACCCGCCGCGCGATCGGCGGCGACCGCCTGCACGTGCACCTGATCGCGGACCTCGCCGCCGGCGTGTCGGCGATCCTGCCGCTGTGCGCGGCGCCCAGCGAGCGCTGGGTCCTGAGCAACCTGCAGGAGGGCCGCAAGGCGTTCGGCGTCACGTTCTTCCTGCGCCGCGAGCGCACTGTCGACGTCGTGCTGCTCGACATCGCGCAGCCCGACGCGTTCGAGGCCTCGCTCAAGCGCACGCCCTCGCTCGTGATCCTCGCACCGCCGAGCGGCGATGTGATGGGCCTGGGGTTGCGCGCCCGGATCGCGCTCGAGAACCTGCTCCGCAAGTTTCACCCGCAGGTCCTGCTCGTCGTCGGAAACCCGTCGATCCAGCAGGAGAG
The DNA here is from genome assembly GCA_035472155.1 of Kofleriaceae bacterium. GTDB lineage: Bacteria > Myxococcota_A > Polyangia > Haliangiales > Haliangiaceae > JABFXX01. Next base: position 1,300 of record DATIPJ010000192.1, on the reverse strand, counting down.
CGCGCTGCGCGATCTCGCGAGCCACGCCGATAGCCACGAGTTCGCGGTCGGCGTGCTGGGCGACAGCGCCGACGAGCTGCGCGGCCTGCTCGCGCGCGGCATCCGCGCCTGGGGCCAGGCTCCCGTCGACACCCGCGTGGTGTCGCTGATCGAGGAGGGCCCGTGACCCGTTCGACCCTGCCGATCGGGATGTCGACCGCGCGATCGACCGGGCCGTCCGGGGCGCTGTCGGCGGACCTGCCCGACGTGTTCGCGCCGTCGAGCGCGCCGCTGTCGGCCGAGTTGCCCGCCGAGGCGTTCGCGCCTCCGCGCAGCGAGCCGCCCCGCGCTTCGCGCGCCACCCAGCGCCGGCGCGACACCACGACCGCGCGCCTGGGGACGCTGCGGCCCGGCACGATCGTCGACAAGTACCGGATCGAGGAGCTGCTCGGCGTCGGCGGGTTCGCCGCGGTGTATCGCGCGACTCACCTGCTGCTGCACTCGACGGTGGCGCTCAAGCTGCTGCGCCGCGACGTGGTCGCGCGCCGCCCCAACATGGCGATGCAGCTGCTCCAGGAGGCGAGGTTCGCCGCGCGCATCGAGCACAAGAACGTCGTACGCGTGTACGACGTCACCCACAACACCTCGATCACCTACATCGTGATGGAGTTCATCCGCGGCCCGAGCCTGGCGCGGGTGATCGCCGAGCGAGGCCCGCTGCCGGTCCACGCGATCGCACGCGTCGGCGTCGACACCATCGACGGCCTCGAGGCAGGTCTCACGCAAGGACTCATTCATCGCGACATCAAGCCGCCGAATATCCTTCTTGGAGACAACGGAGTGGCACGCATCGTCGACCTGGGCCTCGCTAATCCGATTCACGATCGCGACGAGGGCCCGCTCCGTGAGTCGACGCTGGTCGGCACGCGCGGCTACATGTCGCCCGAGCAGATCGCCGACCCGCGCTCCGTCGACTTTCGCTCTGACATCTATTCTCTGGGCGTGACCCTGCGCGAGGCGGCGACCGGAGAGCCGCCGCCCGAGCACCGCAGGTACGACGACCGCCCAGGACCTCCGCTGCCCTCCGTGCTGGCTCCGATCGTGAGCTGGATGGTGGCGCCCGACCCCGATGACCGGCCGAGCTCCTATCGCGAGTTGCGAGAAGCGCTTGCCCACGTGTGCGACCGAGACTCCCAACCATGAAGGACCGTAGATGAAGAAGTTGCCGTTTGTCTGTGCCCTGCTCTGGATGTCACCCGCGTTTGCCGCCGACGACGACCACGAGACCAAGGAGACCGAGCACGAGATCTCGGAGAAGAGC
>DATIPJ010000191.1:0-6725 GCA_035472155.1 Kofleriaceae bacterium | reverse complement strand
ACCAACCCGAGCGGCTGCCTGAGCGACCTGTTCCCGTTCGTCGCGGTCTCGTTCTCGACCGCGGACAACGGCGTCGGCAGCTCGATGGCATTCTTCAACGTGAGCCACGGCGACGTGCCGTTCTTCCGGATGCTGGCCGACAACTTCGCGATGAGCGACAACATGCACCAGTCGGTGCAGGGCGGCACCGGCGCCAACCACTCGATGCTCGGCTTCGGCGACGCGGTGGCGTGGACCGACGGCATGGGCAACCCGGCGACGCCGCCGGCCAACCTGATCGCGAACCCGAACCCGCGGCCGGGCACCAACAACCGCTACACGCTCGACGGCAACTTCAGCAACTGCTCGGATGCCGCCGCGCCGGGCGCGAGCACGGTCGTCAGCTACCTCGCATCGCTGCCGCACCACCCGAACCCGAACTGCGCCGCCAACACGTACTACTACCTGAACAACACCAACCCGGCGTACAACCCCGACGGCTCGCTGAAGACCGCCGGCACGTTCGTCCCGCCGACGACGCAGCGCTCGATCGCAGACTCGCTGGGCGACAAGGGCATCTCGTGGCGGTTCTACGGCGGCGGGTTCACGCGCGGCACCGGCTACTGCCAGATCTGCAACCCGTTCGAGTACCAGGCGCAGGTCATGGGGGATCCGGCCTCGGTGGCGGAGCACATGAAGGACACCACCGACATGTTCAGCGACATCGCCAATGGCACGCTGCCGTCGGTGTCGTTCGCCCACCCGGACGGCGCGCTCGACGGCCATCCGTCGTCGTCCAAGCTCGGGCTGTTCGAGGCCTACGTCAAGAACATCCTGGCCAAGCTCGACGCCAACCCGGCGCTCAAGGCGAGCACCGCGGTGATCATCACGTTCGACGAGGGCGGCGGCTACTACGACTCGGGCTTCATCCAGCCGGTCGACTTCTTCGGCGACGGCCCGCGCATCCCGCTGATCCTGGTCTCGCCGTACACCAAGGGCGGCAAGATCAACCACGGCTACGCCGACCACGTGTCGATCCTCAAGATGATCGAGCGCAACTGGTCGCTCGGCCCCGTCACGAGCCGCAGCCGCGACAACCTGCCGAACCCGATCACCACCGCGGATAACCCGTACGTCCCGACGAACATGCCGGCCTTGACCGACCTGTTCGACGCGTTCGACTTCAGCCTGGTCAACCAGTAGGCGCGGAGGAAGCCATGACCGACTCGACGGCAGCGTGGATTCGCACCCGACGACGCTCTCCTGCGATCAGCGCGATCAACCGCGTGGTCGCATCGCGCATCGCGGTCGTCGCGGTCATCGCGCTCGCGGGCGCATGCTCGCGCGCAGATGACCCGCACGGATCGCCCGCGGCGCAAGAGGCGCCCGGTGCTGCGATGCGAGCCGCGCTGTCCACGCCGCAACCGGCATCCGGCGCCGCGACGCGTTCGTCGGTGCCCGCGATGCGACCGTCGCCGGGATCCGCGACACGATCGTCGCTGCACGCATCGCGGGCCACGCCGCCCGTCGAGTCTCGTTCTTTTTCTCTCCGCGCGCGGCCGCTCAGTGCAGCCGCCCGCGCGGGCAAGCAGCTGTTCTTCGAGAAGGCCTTGTCGGCCTCGGGTCAGATGGCGTGCGCCACGTGCCACGATCCGGCGCACGCGTACGGTCCCCCTGACGGGCGCGCGGTGCAGCTCGGCGGCCCCCGAGGCACGTCGCCCGGCCTGCGCGCCGTGCCCTCGCTTCGCTACAAGGAGTTCACGCCCGGCTACGCCGATCTGCTCGACAACGCCGATGGCTTCAGTCCCCCCGGGCCCGGCGGCGGGCTCGGCTGGGACGGCCGCGCCGATTCGCTCGCCGAGCAGGCGCGCATTCCGCTGCTGTCGCCGTTCGAGATGGCCAATGCCACGCCGGCGGCGGTCGTCGCTCGGCTGCGCGCGTCGCCGTCGGCCAACGTGTTCGTCGAGGCGTTCGGCGCGGAGGCGCTCGCCGACGCCGAGGTCGCGTTCGCCAGGCTCGGCCTCGCGCTGCAGTCCTTTCAGCTCGAGGATCCGAGCTTTCATCCGTACTCGAGCCGCTACGATCGCTCTCTGTTCCAGCAGCCGGGCGGTGAGCTCTCGCGCGCCGAGCTGCGCGGTCGCGCGGTGTTCGTCGATCCCAGGACCGGAAACTGCTTCGGCTGCCACTTCTCCGACGCCAGCCTCGACGACGGCGCGCCGCCGCAGCTCACCGACTTCTCGTACGAGGCGATCGGCGTGCCGCGCAACCCGCTGATCCCGGCCAATCGCGATCGGCGCTATCACGACCTCGGCGTGTGCGGCCCGCAGCGCGACGATCACACCGCGTTCCCCGAGTTCTGCGGCCTCTTCAAGACACCGACCTTGCGCAACGTCGCCACGCGCGGCGCGCTGTTCCACAACGGCGTGATCCACTCGCTCGAGCAAGCGATCCGGTTCTACAACACGCGCGATACCCGCCCCGAGATCTGGTATCCGACCGTCGGCGGCCGCGCCAAGGCAAAGCCGGATCCGGACTTTCCGCGCTACGGCCTCATCACCACGCAGTACGTCGGCGGCACGGTCCAGAAGTACGACGACCTGCCGCTCGCGCATCGCGGCAACCTCGACGCGCAGCTCCCGCTCGACGGCCGCGCCGCCGGCAGCGAGTCGCCGATGACCGAGCCGCAGGTCCACGACCTGATCTGCTTCTTGCGCACGCTCACCGACGAAGATCAGGCGAGCACGGTCGCGCCCTTCGACGGCTGCGCATCGTGACCACCGCCGGCTCGACGCGAAGTCACGCGTGACCGTTCGATCACAACGCGAGGCATTCAGCCCCCGCGTGACGAGAAGGCACACGCTCGGTAGAACCCGCAGCCACGCGATCGAAGCTTCAACGTCGGCAGCCTGGCGCGATGCTCGTAAGGCGGGCAATGTTCGTACGTCGCACAGACAACGAACGAGCAACCATCGGGTTCCAATAGTCACCAACGGGTCACAAGCGTCACCAGCGGGCCACAACAGACGAGTCAGACCAGCGAGATAGGCAAGCTCGATTCGAGCCCATCGCGATGGCGTGCTGTAGTATTCGCGCCATGAAGACCATCTTTACGACCCTGTTCATCGGAGCTCTCGCACTCACCGCGTGCGGCAAGGACAAGAAGCCGTCCACCACGGAGCCGGCCGCTGCCGCCCCCGCTGCCACCGCCCCGGCCGCTGACCCCGCCAAGGACCCCGCTGCCGCCGAGGCCAAGCCGGGTGACAAGCCGGCCGAGAAGAGCGGCTGGTAAGGACGTCGCCATGGCGCGGCTCGCCCGCTGCCATGGACGTTCCGTCGTTGTCGCGCTCGCCGCGCTGGCGACCGCAGCTGCGTGCCGCGAGCGCACGCCGCGACCTGCTACCGACGGTGTGACGGCGCGCGTCCACGCGACGCCTGCACCCGAGAATCCACCGGCGCACGAGCGCGAGCTCGATGCATTGCGCGCGTTCGAGCAAGAGCGCCGCGCCGCCACGGACTTCGCGACGCTGCCGCCCTCGGAGCAAGTGCTCGGGCCCGATCCCTATCGGCTCGCCGCGCTACACGACGGCCTTCTCGTCGGGATCCTGCGCGGCGCCTCCGCGGTGGTGCTGCTCGATCCCGACGGCGCGGAGCTGTCACGCGTCCCCGGTCCTCGATCACCGACTGGCATCGCAGTATCCGCGCGCGACGAGGTCTTTGTCGTCGGTGACGGCGCACGCGAGATCGCGGTGTATCGGCCATCGCGCGGCGACTCCAGCGGCAAACCTGGTGCGGCGGTTGGCGAGAAGTCGGGCGCGATCGGCAATAGCTCCGGCGCGATCGGCGACAAGACCGGCGGCACAGCTCGTGAACGATCTGCGGCAGTTCGCGACACCCCCGATCGGCTCGAGCGCCTTGCGACGATTTCAGTCGATGCGCTCGGCATGCGCTCGATCGCGCTTTCGCCCGATGCGCGGACCGCGTACGTCGTCGAGGAGCGCAGCGGACGTCTACTCGCGGTGGCGCTCGAGCGCGATCGCGGCGGCGCGATTCGTAGCGCCGGAGTGAGCGAGCTGTCGCGCTGTCATGGGCCGTTCCAGGTCGAGGCGATTGCCGGGACCGTGGCGGTCAACTGCGTCCTCGATCACACGATCGAGATCCATCGCGATCGCGGCGAGGTCGTCCGGATCCACCACGATGGGCCGATGTGGAGCTTCGCGTTGCGGGCCGAGCCCGATGGCGGCGCGCTGGTCGCGATCGGCGGCGTCGAAGATCATCCGCTCGAGCGCGAGGACGGCGGCTTCGGCTACATCGATTCGTTCCTCTATCTGTATCGCCTCGCGCCCGGTGCGGCGCAGGCGACCAGGCTCGCTGCGGTCAACACATCGGCGCTCGATGTCGTCACGCCGAAGTGGATCGCATTCCGCGAGGCGGCGGCGCCCGCGGTCTCGCTCACGACCGGCGGCTATGCCACCGCGACGATCGCGACGCTGACCTGGCGCACCACCGATTTTGCGGCGGCGCCCGAGGTTGCGGCGCTCGCGCTGGTTCCGGGGACGACCGCCGCCCACATCACCGACGATGGGTTGGTGGCCGCCGACCCGCTGCTCGATGCGTGGATCGTCCAGCGCACCGGCGCGCCGCGCGTGATCGCCGTGGCGGCGGCGAGCGCGAATACACCGCCGCGCTCGGAGCTGTCGCGCGTGGGCGAGATGCTGTTCTTCACCACGATGATGTCGCCGTGGAACACTGCGGAGGGCAAGCTCAGCCGCTTCACCTGCGAGACCTGCCACCACGAGGGCTACGTCGACGGACGCACACACTTCACCGGGCGCGGCGAGGTGTTCGCGACGACGCGTCCGCTGCTCGGACTGTTCAACAACCGGCCGCACTTCTCGCGCGCGTTCGACAAGACGATGGCGCAGATGGTCCAGGCGGAGTTCCGCGTCGCCAATCGGCATAACGGCCGCGACCCGTGGTTCGCGCTGACCCGCGCCGACGTGCCGTGGCTCGAGCGCATCCCCGGTCTGCCCGAGCAGCTGCCGCCCGAGCGGCTGCGCCAGGCGTTCATGAGCTTCCTGATGGACTTCAGTCATCGCGCGAACCCTGCGGCGGTCGATCACGAGCACTTCACGCCGCTCGAGCGCACCGGCGCGCAGGTATTTCGCGATCGCTGCGCGGTGTGCCACGCGGCGCGCCTGGTGGCCGACGAGCCGACATCGCTCGTGCCGTTCGAGCGCTGGGAGTCGCTCGTGCTCTCGCCGTCGGGCCCGATCGTGTGGACCAACGCGGCGTACGAGAAGACCGGCGTCATACCGTACGTCCACACCGACGGCGCGCGCGTGCCGGCGCTGCGGCGGCTCTACAAGAAGTGGCCGTACTTCACGAGCGGCCGCGCGAAGTCGCTCGCGGATCTGCTCGATCGATTCGCGTCGAGCCCGACCGCGACGTATCACGATGCGGCACCCGCCGAGGGCCCCGGCCAGACGGCCGGTCCCCTCGGATCGATGACACGGGGGGCGCAGCTCACGCGGCTCACGGCGGACGAGAAGGCGGCGCTGCTCGCGTTCCTCGAGCTGCTCTGACCCTCGCGAGCTGCGCTGACTTCGCGACCGCCTGCGTTGACTTCCGCGACCGCCTGCGTTGACGTCCGCGACCGCCTGCGTTGACTTCGCGACCGCCTGCGTTGACTTCCGCGACCGCGATGTGTGAGCGCGGTGACGCCATTCCGCCCCGCGTCGCTACCGTCCGGTCGGTGAGTCGAGCTTGCCACTTGCTGTTGGAGCGGCGCGGCTCGTAGTCGTCGACTGATGGTTGATCGGATCTGGCGGGGATGGGATGAAAATTCAAGATGAACGCACCCAATCCGACGGGCCCCGCGGATCCCCTCGCCACCGCGAAGCCCCGGCCGATCGTCGAGATCGCGGCGCGCCTCGGCCTCACCGCCGACGAGATCGAACCGTACGGGCGGTTCAAGGCCAAGCTGCCGCTCGCGCGCATCGATCTGGCGCGCGCGACGCGCTCGAAGCTGATCCTGGTCTCGGCGGTCACGCCCACGCCGTCGGGCGAGGGCAAGACCACGACGTCGATCGGCCTCGCCGACGGACTGCAGCGGCTGGGCAAGCGCGCGGTCGCGGTGCTGCGCGAGCCGTCGCTCGGCCCCGTGTTCGGCATGAAGGGCGGCGCGACCGGCGGCGGGCGCGCGCGCATCGTGCCGCATGCCGACATCAACCTGCACTTCAACGGTGACTTCTCCGCGGTCGAGAAGGCGCACAACCTGCTCGCGGCGATCGTCGACAACCACCTGCACAGCAAGAAGAGCACGCTCGATCTCGATCCGCTGACCATCCGATGGAAGCGCGTGGTCGACATGAACGATCGCTCGCTGCGCAAGATCGTGATCGGCCTCGGCGGCCAGGGCAGCGGCGTGCCGCGCGAGAGCGGGTTCGACATCACCGCCGCGTCCGAGATCATGGCGATCCTGTGCCTCGCGCAGTCGGTCGCCGACCTGAAAGACCGGCTCGGCAAGATCTTCATCGGGTTCAGCCGTCAGAAGACGGCGATCTATGCGCGCGATCTCAAGGCGCACGGCGCGATGACCGCGCTCCTGCGCGAGGCGATGTTGCCCAACCTGGTGCAGACCCTCGAGGGCACACCCGCGATCCTGCACGGCGGTCCATTCGGCAACATCGCCCAGGGCACCAACTCGGTGGTCGCCACGCAGCTCGGGCTCAGCCTCGCCGACTGGG
>DATIPJ010000190.1:0-1692 GCA_035472155.1 Kofleriaceae bacterium | reverse complement strand
CGACCGCCGACCTCGCCGCGCTCGCCCGCTAAGCGAACGCGGTGCGACGCAGGTGAGTGAGTAGCTCCCGGGTCGCGGGCGCGTCGATCGCTGCGCCCTGCTCGATCGCCTCGTCGATCACGATGCGCGAGCCCGCCGCGGGACCGCGATCCTTGGCGAGCACGATCAGACGATTTCCGACGTAGAGCGCCTCCTCGAGGTTGTGGGTGACGAGCAGCACGGTGGTCCGCTGGGCGTGGAACGCGCGCACGATCGCGCGCTGCAGCGACTCGCGGGTCTCGGGATCGAGGGCGCCGAACGGCTCGTCCATGAGCAGGATGCGCGGCTTCATGATCAGCGCCTGCGCGATCGCGACGCGCTGCTGCATGCCCCCGGAGAGCTGATGCGGGTACTTGCCGGCGTGCTCGTCGAGCCGGACCTGCCGCAGGTGGTGCATCGCCTCGTCCTCGAAGCGCGCGCGGCGCCGGCGGTCCCAGGGCCAGGCGAGCCAGCGGCCGAGCCGCGCGCCGTGGACGAGCTCGAGCCCGAACATCACGTTCTCGAGGACGGTGCGATGCGGGAACAGCGAGTACTTCTGGAACACGATGCCGCGCGTGCGATCGGGGTGCGTGATCGGATCGCCGTTGGAGCTGAGGCTCCCCTTCCAGGGTTGCTCGGAGCCGAGCACGAGGCGCAGGAGGGTCGACTTGCCGCTGCCGCTGGCGCCGACCACGCTGACGAACTGGTGGCGGTCGACCGTGAGATCGAGGTTCTCGAACACGATCTGGTGGCCGCCGCGCACGCGGTAGCGCTGGGCGAGCCGGCGGCACTCGAGGATCGAATGGGCGTAGGTCATGTCAGTCATCCTTGCGAGCGGCCGCCCAGGGCGCGACGACGCGCGACAGGGCGTGGAAGGCGAAGTCGATCGCGGTGCCCAGGATCGCGAGCCAGATCACGTAGACCAGGATGTGGTCGATGCGCACCATGCGCTGACTGAGCACGATGCCGTGTCCGATGCCCTCGCTCGCGTTGATGTACTCGGCGGCGATCAGGTAGATCCAGGCGGGCCCGACGGCGAGCCGGACCATGTCGATGATCTGGGGCAGGATCTGCGGGACGATCGCGCGGAGCACGACGTCGGGCGTCGAGGCGCCGAGCGAGTAGGCCTTGACGATCGTGTTCTTGGGGACGGCGCGGGCGACCAGCGAGATGCCGAGCGCCAGCGTGGGGGTGATGCCGAACGCGATCAGCGCGACCTTGAAGGCGTCGCCGGTGACGCCGAACACGACCATGAACAGCGCGATCAGCGCGGTCGGCGGGATTTTCGCGATCGCGGTGACGACCGGTGAGCACATCGCGTGCACGGTCGACAGCACGCCCATGCCGACGCCGAGCACGAGCGAGATCGCGATGCCGAGCCCGAGCCCCTTGGCGAGGATGCACAGCGAGGCGCGGGTATCGACCCAGAACGGGATGGTCTGGGTGCGCGCGTCGACCGACGTCAGCTCCCGGAACGCCGTCCACAGCTGGCCGAAGCCCGGGCTGAACCGCGGGTTGCCGCCGGCCAGCTCGTGGCAATGGAGGTAGTACTCGTAGGCGGCGACGACGATCGCGACGCCGGCGACGCCGAGGAGGAGCCGCGTGGCGGGGGCGAGTGGCGAGCCGATGATCGAGCGGAAGCGCGGCATCACCGTGCGGCCGCATAGGAGGCGT
>DATIPJ010000189.1:0-12534 GCA_035472155.1 Kofleriaceae bacterium | reverse complement strand
GCCGCGCAGCGCGCGCCCGATCGTGCCCGGCCGCGCCACGTGGTCCGACGGTCCGGCGAGGGTGACGAGGCCGGTCTCGGTCGAGCCATAGAAGTTCCACAGGATCGGGCCGAAGCGGTTCATGAACCGGCGCGCGGCCTCGGTGGTGAGCGGCGCCGCCACGCTCATCACCCAGCGCAGGCTGGTCGTGTCGTGGCGCGCGAGCTCCTCGGGCGGCAGGTTGGTGATCCGCACGATCATCGTCGGCACCATGAGCGTGCAGGTCACGCGCTCGCGCTGGATGATCTCGAGCGCGCGCGCGGGCTCGAAGTGATTCTGCAGCACGACGGTGCCGCCCAGCGCGAGCATCATCGCAACGAACGCCGGCGCGGCGCTGTGGTAGAGCGGGCACACGACCAGGTGGCGGTCGTCGGAGCGCACGCCGACCTGGAGCATCAGGTCGGCCACGGTCTCGAGGCCGGTGGTGCGCCAGCTGCGGTGGGCGCCCTTGGACTTGCCGGTCGTGCCCGAGGTGTAGACGATGACGCCGCCACCGTCGCCGCGCGCGGTATGGGACGGGACCTCGGGCGATGCCGCCGCGAGCGCTCGGTCCCAGTCGGCGACGTCGGGGGAGCGCGGGCCAGACCCTTCGGCGCCGACGACGATCATCGGCCCGCGCTGACCGGCCTGGGCGCGGGCGGCGCTGAGCGTGGGCAGGGTCTCCGCGTGCGCGATCGTCGCCGCGGGCTCGGCGTTGCCGAGGATGTGCGCGATCTCGCCCGGCTTGAGGTGGTAGCCGATCTGGATCGCGGTCCCGCCGATCCGGGCGAGCGCCTGGTGCGCGATCAGGTACTCGCTGCCGTTGGGGAGCATCAGCGCGATCCGGGCGCCACCGCCCACGCCGCGCGCGAGCAGCGCGTTGGCGAGCCGGTTGATCGTGGCATCGAGCTCGCCCCACGTCATGCGCTTCACGAAGCCGGTGCCGTACTCGATGATGGCTTCCTTGTCGGGGTGCGCCGCGGCCTGCAGCATCGTGATGAGGTGCGGCCCGGGCGGCAGCTTGCTCGCGCCGCGCAGGAACTCGACGAAGCGCGCCGGGCGGACCGGCTGGAGCATTCCCGTCGCGCGAGCTACCTTGGCGAAGAAGCGCGCGCGCGCGGCGCGCTGGCGAAGCATTTCAAGCACCGCGGAACCATACACGCGCGCGGGCCTGGTACGGAGGTCGGCGGTTCGAGGACTCGCCGCCTTAGCGACGCAGCGTGGTCCCGAGCAGCCGCTTGACCTCGGTCAGCTGCGCGGAGGCGGGCGGATTGCGCGCCACGTACTCGAGCCACGCCTCGCGCGCGACGGCGTCGTTGTGCAGATCGAGGTTGACCCGGCCCTGCAGGTAGAGCGCCTCGGTCAGCCACGGGACGGGCTTGCCGCGCTGCTCGGATTCGGCGGCCATCCGCGTGGCGCTGGCGACCACGGCAGCGGCCGGTCCGCCCTGGTTCGCATCGCGATAGATCTGTGCGAGCCGCCAGAACGCCTCGGCGCGCGGCGCCAGCTTCGTCGACGCCTCGAGGGCGCGCAGGGCCTCTCCGTTCTGCTGCAGCTCCTGGTACGCGGCGCCGAGCAGGAAGTGGACATCGGCGTTGCGCGGGTCGAGCCGCACGGCCTCGAGGAGCGGACGCACGGCCTTGGCCGCCTCATGACGCGCGACGTAGAGCCGCCCCTGGCCGGCGAGCGGGTTGAACATCGCCGGCGCGGCCTCGGCGGCGGCCTGATAGGAGCGCAGCGCCAGGTCCTGCAGCTCGCGGTCGCCGCCCTGAGCGAGCGACTCGGCGGCGCGCCCGAGCGCATCGAGGTACTGCGGGTCGCGGTCGACCTCGAGGGCGCGCTGGAACATCTGGCGGGCCTCGAGCGCCTTTCCGGCGGCGAGCAAGCCCTCGCCTCGGAGGTAGAGGCCGGCGGCGCTGTGCGGGTCCGCCTCGATGATCTTCGCGCCCTGCTCGCCCGCCTTGTCGATCGCTCCAGTGCGCGCATAGAACCGGCCGGCGCGGGCGCGCAGCTCCAGGCTGGGCTCCTTGCCCGCGACCAGCTTGCCGTACATCGCGCCGGCGTCGGTGTCGCGCCCGAGCGCCTCGTAGGTCCGCGCAAGCTCGGCGCCGATGTCGGCGCGCGACGCGTCGAGCGCGAGCGCGGCGTTGAGCGCTTCGAGCGCGTCCTCGGGGTGCCCGGTCGAGAGCCGCGCGCGGCCGAGCTGGAACCGGGCCTCGGCGTCCTTGGGCCGCGCCTCGACGACGCGCCGGAGCCACGGCTCGGCCTTGGCGGCATTGCCCTGCTGCAAGTACGCGACCCCGAGGGTCATCGCCAGGTGGGGCTCGCGCTCGGCGTGCGATGCGAGCTCGCCGAGTAGCTCGTCGGCGCGGGCACGGAGCTCGTCGGCGCGGGCAGGGTTCTTGGCCTGGGTCGCGGCCGCGGTCATCTGGCCGAGCTTTCCGACCGCGGCCATCATCGGCGCGAGGTCGAGATCGCCGGCTGCCTTGGCGCCCTGGGTGTAGGCGTCGACCGCCTCGGCGTCCTTGCCCTGCGCCTCGAACAGCTTGCCGGTGACGAGGAACAGCCGCGCGCGATCGAGCGGCGCCAGCGGCGTGACGTGGTTGGCGAGCGCGGCGAGCCGGTCGGATGCGATCTGCAGCTTGTTCTGCTTGATCTCGATCTCGCTCTCCACGAGCTGGGCGGCGACGTTGTCCTTGGCCAGGGTGAGCACGGTCGCGGTCAGCTCGGCGGCGGTCGCCAGCTTGCCTTCGCGCAGCTCGGTCTCGGCGAGCCGGGTGGTCGCCGCGACGTCCTGCGGGATCACGGCCAGCGCCTTGCGAAGCCGCTCGCGTGCGACGTCGCTGCGCCCGGCGCGCATCGCCGCGATGCCGGCGAGCGTCCAGGCCTGGGCGACCGCGCGCGGATCGGCCTGCGCGATGTCCTTGCGCGCGAGGATCGCGAGCAAGTCGTCCTCCTGCTGCTGCGCGGCCGATGGCGGCTGGGCGGCGGCGAGGCCGATCTGGGCGCCGATGTGGTCCTTGACCTGTTCGAGCACGGCGGCGAAGTCGGCGCGCGCGCCGTCGAGATCGGCGAGCTCGAGCTTGGCGCTGCCGCGACCGAACAGCGCGGGCACCTTGACCGCGGCGTCGTTGGCCGCGCGATCGAAGGCCTTGATCGCTTCGGCCGTGTCGCCGCGCGCGGCGTGCGCCCACCCGAGGTAGAGCGCGAGCGCCCCATCGTTGGGCGCCTTGGCGGCGAGCGGCTGGAGCTGCGCGAGCGCACCGTCGGGCTGGCGGGCGGCGAGCGCAGACAGCGCGCGCGCGCGTGCGAGCTGCGGGCCGGACAGGCCGGCGCCGTTGGCGGCATCGAGCAGCCCGCGCGCCTGGCTGATCTTCGCCGGGGCGCCGGCGCCCTCACCGATCGCGCTCGCCAGCAGCGACTCGGCGGCGATGCCGTAGGCCTCGGCATTCTTGTCGTCGAGCTCGATCACCTTGCGCGCGGCCGTGGCGGCCCGCTGCCAGTGCTGCGGATCGCTCGCGGTGTACGACGACCGCGCGAGCGCGAGCTGCTCGCTGAGGGCGGCCTCGCGGCGCTGGGCCGCGGCGTGGCGCTGGTAGAGCACGTAGCCACCGCCGCCGAGGACGATCGCGGCGAGCACGGCGGCGAGCACCACCTGCTTGCGCCGCGTGCGCGCCCGCGCGGTCGCGGCCTCGTCGAGCACGGGCTTGGGCTTGACGGGGCGCCTGGGCGGCGCGGGCATGTCGGCCGACGGCTTCCCACCTTCGAGCTCGAGCGACAGCCCATCGGAGGAAGGCGGCGCCGGAGATGGCATGGGTCGCATCGCGGGGCGCCCTGCGGGGACGGAGTCGAACCGGACCTGCGCTTGCCCGGTGCTGGCGGCCGGTCCCGTCGACGGTCGCGAGAGGTCGAGGTCGTCGAAGCCGCCGTCGTCGGCCTGCGGCGCACCCAGGTCGAGCTCGGGGCCAGCCTCGAGCTGCAGGTCACCCTCGAGCGGCGCACCCCCGGTCGGAGGATGGCCGCTTGGCGGGCGCGTGCGCTGTGGCAGATCGTCGAAGAATCCCTTGGGCGCGACGTCCTCGGGCTTCTGGGTCGCGCGACCCGGAATGTCGTCGAAGAATCCCTTGGGGGCGGGGACCTCCGGCTTGCCGGTCTGAGGGAGCGCGGGGATGTTTTCGAAGAATCCCTTGGGCGCAGGGACCTCGGGCTTGCTGGTGTGAGGCAGCGCAGGAATGTTCTCGTAGTACCCCTTGGGCGCGGGGACCTCGGGTTTGCTGGTGTGAGGCAGCGCGGGGATGTTCTCGTAGTACCCCTTGGGCGCGGGGACCTCGGGCTTGCTGCTGTTGGGCAGGCCAGGGATATCGTCGAAGAAGCCCTTGGGTGCGGGGACCTCGGCCTCGCTGGCGGCGCTGCTCGCGCCCTCACCGCCACCACCACGGATGGCAGCGCTACCCGCGCCGCCGCGCGGATGGTGCTTGACCTGCGGGAGGTCGTCGAAGAAGCCCTTGGGTGCAGGCAGGTCGGGCCGCTCGGGGCGGTTGAGCGCAGGCTGCGGGAGGTCGTCGAAGAAGCCCTTGGGCGCGGGCAGGTCCGGGCGCTCGGGGCGATCGAGCGCGGGCTGCGGGAGGTCGTCGAAGAAGCCCTTGGGCGCAGGCAGGTCGGCCTCGGCCTTGGGCGCGAGCTCCATGGTGCGAGGCGCGGGCAGGTCGGCGATCATCGGCCCCTTCTTGGGCGCGGGCAGATCGGAGATCGTCGGGGCGCCCTGCAGCACCGGGTCCTTGCTCAGGTCCTTCGGGTCCTTGAGGCTCTCGGTACGGCTCTGCGCGGGCGGCTCCTTGAACGACGGCAGCTCGGGCAGCGGCGGCTTCGCGGCACGCTTGGGTGCGGGCAGATCCGCGGTATCGCGCATCTTGGGCGCGGGCAGATCGACGACATCGAGCGGCGACACGGGCGGCGGCTCGTGCGCGGGCAGCGGCGGCTTCGCGGCGCGCTTGGGGGCGGGCAGATCCGCGATGTCGAGCACGGGCTCGGGAGCCAGGAGCTCGTCGGGACTGGACAGCATGAGCTCATCGAGCTCGAGCGGCGCGGCCGGAATCGGCCCCGAGCGCGTCATCTTGGGCGCAGGCAGCTCGGGATCGAGCGCGGCGGCGAGCCCCGAGCGAGCGGCACCCTTGGTCGGGAGCGGGGGCTTCGGCGGCGCCGCGGGCGCCGGCAAGGGGCCCAGGGCGCTCGTGCGCTTCGGCGCGGGGAGGTCAGCGAGGTCGATGACGTCGGTGGTGCGCGCCGGATGCGGCACGGGAACCGGCGGCTTGGGAATCGGCGGGGGCAGCGCCGACGTCGTCGCCGGCGGAGGAATCGCAACGCGCGCCTTGCAATCGGCACACGCGATGAACTTCGCCCCCACTGGCACGGTGGCCTCGGCGACGCGGTTGAGCGTCCCGCAGGCCGGACAAGTGGCCTCGATCATTCACCGTAAATCATACTCCCCTGTTGCCGGGTTCGCGCGGCGCCCAGGGCTCAGCGACACGGTCCAGCGCTCGGATCGCACTCCGGCGTATTGCCGGGAGCGTTCGATCGCGGGCCGCGCGGAGCAAGAGGGGCCTCACGCCGTCGTTGGCGCTGCTTCGGCGGTGGCATCTCATCGGCCTCGGGGTCGTCATCTTCTTCGAGGGCGCCGGCCGCCGGAGAGCTGCTGCCGGGCCGGCGCTGGACGATCGCCTTGCGCAGCTGGTTCTCGATCCGGCGCTCGAGCGCGGGGAGCGCGACCAGGAGCTTGGCCGTCTGGGCAGGCGTCAGGATCTTTCGCAGCGCCTGGATCCGTTTGTCCTGGAGATCCCAGAACCCGCGCTGGTTGGCGATCGCCTCGTCGATGAGCCGATCGACCGCGCGCGGGTCCTTGAGCGTATCGACGTACTTGAGCCGGCGCTGCACGTTGACGCGCTGTTCGAGCAGCTTGTCGAAATCGTCGTCGTAGCGCGACAGCAGGGGGAACAGCCGCGCGGCGGTCTGCTCGTCGAGCTGGAGCTCGTCGGTCAGCGTGTACGCGCGCAGCGCGCGGATCCTCTTCTTGATCTGCTCGCGGCGCTCATGCGAATCGACCGGGCGGCGCTCCGCCGGACCTGCGCCATCGCCGCGCCGCGGCTGAGCGGACGCCAGCGGCGCGAGCCCGAGGAGCACCCCCGGGATCACCAGCGCGACGAGCCAGCGCGCTCGCATCAGCTCTTCTTCCTCGCTGGCGAGGCAGCGCCGCCGCCGCCATTTCCGCCGCCGCCGGACAGCCAGCGCTCCGCGCGCGCCATCGCAGCGTCGTCGAGGTGATCGACCCACTCCAGACCGGACGCAGGCAGGAGTGCCACGCCATCGCCGTCGGCCTCGCCGGGCGCATCGTCGTCGGTGATCCCGGGTAGGCGCAGCATCTCGGCCGCCGACAGGTCGACATCGACCTCGGCGCCGTCGAGCCACAGCGGGACCACGGCCTCGTCGAGCGCCTCGGGGGCGGGCACGGCGGGCGCTGGTTGCGAGCCTCGGCCCTCCGACCTCGGCGCGGGCTCGCGGCCCGGTCGCTGCTGCGGGCGCGACCACAGCATCAACAGCACCGCCGCCGCCGTCGCGCACGACATCAGCGGCACCAGCCAGCGCCACGCGCGCCACCATGGGCGCGGGACCTCGTCGCCGACCGCCGCGCGGATCGAGCGCTCCATCGCGCTGCAGTCGGGCTCGTCGCCCTCGTGCGGCATCGCGCGCAACCGGTCGAGCAGCCCGCGGGTCGCAACCTCGTCGGCGCGCGCAGCCGGATCGCTCGCGAGCCGGGCCTCGACGCTGCGCCGAGCCTCGGGCGACAGCTCGGAGACCCCGTCGACGTACGCCGAGATCAGCTCGTCGGCGTCCTCGGTGCGCTGGTCACGGCTCATGGTCCGCCCCGAGGATGTCACGCAGTCGCTTCACGGCGTAGTGGAAGTTGACCTTGGCGGTGTTCTCGCTGCAATCGGCGAGCTCGGCCACCTCCCTGAACGAGAGGTCGTCGAACACGCGGAGCTCGAGCACCAGCTTTTGCTTGGGCGGCAGCTGCGCGATCGCGCGGCGCAGGCGCGCATGGTCGTCGTCGGCCGACAGCTGCGCGGGCGCCGGGTTCGACGCCGTCAGCGCGTCCTCGGCGAGCTCGGTCGGCTGCTCGCGGCGGTGATCGCGCAGCCACGACAGCGAGCAGTTGATCGCGATGCGGTACAGCCAGCTCCGGACCGTCGCGGTGCCCCGAAACGCGGCCAGCCCGCGGAACGCGCGCACGAACGCGAGCTGTGTGACATCGGCGGCATCCGCGTCGCTCTTCACGTAGCGCCGGACCAGCCGCCACATGCCCTTCTGGTGGCGGCGCACCAGGATGTCGAACGCCGCGCGGTCGCCATCGCGGAACCGCGCGGCCAGCTCGTGGTCGGGGTCAGCGGGAGTCACGGCCGGGGTGGTCGCCAGGGCCGAGGCTGCGGCGACCGCAGAGACCAGCGCGCTCGGCTGCCGGTCCAGGGTCGGCGCTCCGCCGGCGGCACAGGGCTCCATGCGCGAACCGACCCCTGGCTTGCCAGGGTGGTTAAGGTCAAGGTAGGGTGCTCCGCCAACTTCTTTCGATCATTATCAAAACCAGAAACGGAGTCTCGCATGCTCGACCCTGCCCGGATGGACGAAGTCCTTCGCCGTGGCGCCCCCGATGTTGCCACGCTGGTCACCGCGTGGCGCAGCTTCGATGACCGCCGTCGCAAGCTACAGGGGGATCTCGACTCGCTGCGCCAGGCGCGCAACCAGGCCAACGAGAAGATGGCCAAGCTGGACAAGAAGTCGCCGGAGTTCGTCGAGGCGCGCGAGAGCATGAAGGCCCTGTCGAGTCGGATCAAGGAAGGCGAGGTCGAGCTGACCAAGCTCGAGGCCTCGTGCGAGCAAAACCTGCTGCTGATTCCCAACGCCCCGCACATCAGCGTGCCCGACGGCGCGGGCGAAGCCGATAACCCCGTGCTGCACGTCTGGGGCGAGAAGCCGGCCATGGCCTTCGCGCCCAAGCCGCACGACGAGCTCGGCAAGAACCTCGGCATCCTCGACTTCGAGGGCGGCGCGCGGATCTCCGGCAGCCGATTCACCGTGCTGCGCGGCGCGGGCTCGCGGATGAGCCGCGCGCTCATCAACTATATGATGGACCTCCACACGGAGCACGGCTACGAGGAGACCTGGCCGCCGGCGATCGTGAAGCGCACGGCGCTGCGCGGCACCGGCCAGCTGCCGAAGTTCGCCGAGGACATGTTCAAGCTCGACATCCCGGTCGGGCCCGACCATGTCCCCGACAACGACCTGTTCCTGTCGTCGACCTCCGAGGTCCAGATCACAAATCTACACGCCGACCAGATCCTCGACGGTGCGACGCTGCCGCGGCGGTACTGCGCATACGCCGCGTGCTTCCGGGCCGAGGCGGGCGCAGCCGGCAAGGACACCCGCGGCATGATCCGGCAGCACCAGTTCGACAAGGTCGAGCTCGTCAAGGTGACTGCGCCCGAGCAGAGCTACGCCGAGCTCGAATCGATGCGGCAGCAGGCCGAAAGTGTGCTGCAGGGCCTGGGGCAGCACTACCGCGTGTCGACGCTGTGCACGGGGGACCTCGGGTTCACGGCTGCGAAGACCTACGACCTCGAGGTGTGGCTACCCGGTCAGGACGCCTACCGTGAAATCTCGTCATGCTCGAACTGCGAGGACTTTCAGGCGCGGCGGGCGAAGATCCGCTACCGCCCCGAGCCGGGGGAGAAGGCACGCTACGCGCACACGCTCAACGGCTCCGGCCTCGCGGTCGGCCGCACGCTGGTGGCGATCCTCGAGCAGTACCAGCAGGCGGACGGCAGCGTGATCATCCCCGCCGCCTTGCGGCCTTACATGGGAGGGCTCGAGCGAATCGAGCGAATCGAGCGGAGTCCGGGGCGACCTGCCGGAGGCGCGGTCGGCCCGGATGAGCGGAGCGAGAGGCGCTCGGAACACAAGGAACGCACCGGCTGATCGAGGTATGCGAGGCCGGCCTCGCGGCCGCAGCTTTCTCCCGAGATCCGTCTTTACAAGCGAACGACGATCCCTATACTGCGCCCCTACCTCTGGGATCGCCTGGAGGAGTGGCCGAGTGGTCGAAGGCAGCGGTCTTGAAAACCGCCGAGCGCAAGCTCCGGGGGTTCGAATCCCTCCTCCTCCGCTGGTTGGCTTGATAACCGAATAGTGTCACGCAGTGGACCTGGGCAGGGCGCATCGTCGGCATTTGTCGTTTCGGCCGCGCCTGCCCGGTTGGTCTGTTTTGGCAAGGCCGGCGTCTGGCTTTGGAGAGATGGCCGAGTGGCTGAAGGCACCGGTTTGCTAAACCGGCGTATGGGGTTTTCCTGTACCGAGGGTTCGAATCCCTCTCTCTCCGCTCCTTGTCCGCCTTCCACGACTTTGTTTGAGGATCCGTAGCTCAATGGATAGAGCACCGGTCTACGGAACCGGGGGTTAGAGGTTCGACCCCTCTCGGATCCGCTTGGTATTTTGGGCTTGGCTCTGCCACGGGGTCACATGACGGACGAGCACTGGATGAGCATCGCACTGGAGGAAGCACGCGCAGCCGCAGCCGCGGGCGACGTGCCGGTCGGGGCGGTGATCGTGATCGGTGATCAGATCGTTGGCCGGGGCCGCAATCGCCGCGAGGTCGATCGCGATCCCACCGCGCACGCCGAGATCGTGGCGTTGCGCGAGGCGGCGCAGGGACTGAAGCAATGGCGGGTGGAAGGGATGTTGTTCGTCACGCAGGAGCCGTGTCCGATGTGCGCCGGCGCGCTGGTGAATGCGCGGGTCGCGCGGCTGGTATTCGGGTGCCCGAACCCGAAGGCAGGTGCGGTGGCGAGTCTCTATCAGATTGCGTCGGATCCGCGGCTCAATCACCGGCTCTCGGTCACCGGCGGCGTCCGCGCCGACGAGTGCGCCGCGGTGCTGCAGCAGTTCTTCGCCGAGCTACGCCGCGGGCCGACCTATCAATAGATCAACCAACGTTTTGGAGGGGTGTCCGAGTGGCCTATGGTGTCTGATTCGAAATCAGATGTGCGAAAGCACCGGGGGTTCAAATCCCTCCCCCTCCGCCCGTTTCTATGCTGCCCCCCGAGGAGGGGTGACCGAGTGGCCGAAGGTGCACGATTGGAAATCGTGTGTACTGAAAGGTACCGAGGGTTCGAATCCCTCTCCCTCCGCGCTCGTGCCAGGACCACTGCGTGATCGTTTCATGGTCCCGGGTGACGCAACAGCTGTGAACCCCGCCAGGTCCGGAAGGAAGCAACGGTAGCGGAAATAGCGGGTGCCTGGGGCCACCTTTTCTTTGTGAGCGACGATCCCACAGGTCGTCGCTCGCAGTCTTTTCGGGTGTTATAGAAACCGAGATGGGATCTCGGGTCGCCCGCCTGGGCGCGCTGTGCGCGTCATTGCTTGCGTGCGCGTGCACCAAGACGGACGGCGGCGATGTGGGGCCACCTCCCGGGGGCCCCCGAAGCGGATCGCCCGGGTCGGGTGGATCGGGCGGCGCGAGCGGGAGCGGATCGAGCGGTGCGAGCACGGGGGGCTTCAGCGCCGACCTTGCGAAGGACATCGGACCGGGCAGCGCCGCCAGGACCGACGGCGCCAAACCGAGCGGCTCGACGAGTGGCGCGACCGGGAGCGAGGCGACCGCACAGGAGCCGGCCGCGAGTCCGCCGTCGGCCGTGCCGGAGGTCCCGAAGGCAGCGTCGGCGAGCGAGCGCGATCTGCCGAGGCCAGCGTCGGGTGCGGCCGCGGCAGGCGATCCGTCGGATCCGCCGAAGGCGTCGTCGTCGTCGTCGAGCGCATCGACGGATCCGTCGAAGGCAGCGTCGGCCGCCGCGGGTACGCCATCGGAGCCCGCTGCGCGGACAGCGTCGTCGAGCGCCCCGTCGGGTGCGTCGAGAGATGCGGTGAAGGTCCCGACCGATCTGGCCGCGATCAAGATCTCGCTGCTCCCGAACTGGGATCGCGACGTGGGTGCCGCCGGCACGTTCCAGTACGTCGTGCGCGTCAAGGGCACGCAGAGCACCAAGACCTTCGTCTTCCACTACGGCTATGACGACCCGAGGGCGCCCACCGATCGCGATCAATACAAGAAGTACCTGCACGAGTCGAAGCTGCTGGTCGGCGAGATCAAGGATCGCCAGCGCGGCTCTGCGTGGTTTCTCGAGGGCGCAGACGCATCGGGACTCCCGGCGTTTCGCTACGTCGTCCTGTACGGGGGCAAGCACCTGATCTGCTACGGCTCGCTGTACAAGGACGCAGAGTCGAGTCGGCTCGGCGACGATCGCGATCAGACGGTCATCCAGGCCAAGCAGATCTGCGAGACGCTGGCGTTGTAGCGTCGGAGGCTAAAGGTATAGTGCGAACGCGCTCGCATGTCGTACCTCGTCCTCGCTCGAAAATATCGGCCATCGACCTTCGCCGAGGTCGTGGGCCAGGATCACGTCACGCGCACGCTCGGGAACGCCTTTGCGACCGGTCGGGTCCATCACGCGTTTCTGTTCTGCGGGCCGCGCGGCTGCGGCAAGACCACGCTGGCCCGCATCGTCGGCAAAGCGCTCAACTGCGAGAATCCGCAGGGCCCGACGCGCGAGCCGTGCGGCGTGTGCGGCGCCTGCGCTTCGATCAGCAGCGGCAGCTCGGTCGACTACCAGGAGATGGATGGCGCGTCGAACCGCGGCATCGACGCGATCCGCGAGCTCACCGAGGCGGTGCGCTACCAGCCGGCGGTGCTGCGCAAGAAGGTCTACGTCATCGACGAAGTCCACATGCTGACGACCGAGGCGTTCAACGCGCTGCTCAAGACGCTCGAGGAGCCGCCGCCGCACGTGACGTTCGTGCTCGCCACGACCGAGCCGCACAAGCTGCCCAACACGATCCTCTCGCGCTGCCAGCGCTACGACTTCAAGCTGGTGCCGGCGTCGCGGCTGGCGCAGCACCTGACGGCGATCTTCGCCAACGAGGGGCTCTCGATCGAGCCCGGGGCGATCAGCCTCGTGGTGCGCGAGTCCGGCGGCAGCGTGCGCGATGCGCTCTCGCTGAGCGATCAGCTGATCTCGTATGTCGGCAGCGCCACGATGACCGAGCGCCACGTCGCCGAGGTGCTCGGCGTCGCCGATCGCTCGCTGACCCGCACGCTGGTGCGCGCGCTCGCGAGCGGCGATGCGGGCGCCACACTGGCCGCGGTCGAGTCGGCGGTCGAGCGCGGCGTCGACGAGGTGCAGGTCGCGCGCGCGATCGTGCGCTACCTGCGCGATTTGTCGGTGCTGCAGGTCGCCGGTGGGCGGCGCGGTCTGATCGACGCCACCGCCGAGGAGCTCGCGGAGCTCCTGGCATCGGCCGGCGAGCTGCCCCGCTCGCGCGTCACGCAGATGTTCGAGCGCATGCTGCGGTGCTGTGACGAGCTCGGCAAGACGCTGCAGCCGCGGCTCGTCCTCGATTGCGCCTTGATCGACGTCG
>DATIPJ010000188.1:0-5867 GCA_035472155.1 Kofleriaceae bacterium | reverse complement strand
ACTGGATGGTCACCGTGATGGTGGACGAGTTGAAGTGCTGCAGCTTCTGGAAGTGAAGCTCGATCGGCACCTTGCGCTCCGCGGCCTCGACGAGGGCTGCGTCCCAGTAGGGCGTCAACAGCTTGTCGGGACTGCGATCGTTGCTGCGTCCGAGCCAGCTCAGCTCGATCGCATCGCTGCGCGTCGCGTTGACGGCGAGCGTGAGATCTCCTGCGACGAAGTCATTCA
Organism: Kofleriaceae bacterium; assembly: GCA_035472155.1. Classification (GTDB taxonomy): domain Bacteria; phylum Myxococcota_A; class Polyangia; order Haliangiales; family Haliangiaceae; genus JABFXX01. Next base: position 5,639 of record DATIPJ010000188.1, on the reverse strand, counting down.
TCGATTCACCGTTTCACCGCTCACGGAGCGGACGTGTCCACGAGGAGCTCGCTGGGCACCGGGTCGCCCGTCAAGCTCTCGAGGAACGCGACCAGGTCGTCCATCTCGGACTCGGTCAGGTTGAGCGGTTGTATGAGCGCGTCGCGGGTGCCGGCGTAGTCGCTCGTGCCGCCGCCCTGGTTGTAGAACCTCACGACGTCCTTGAGGGTGGCGAGCTCGCCGGTGTGCATGTAGGGCGCCGTCATCGCGACGCTGCGCAGCGTCTTGGTGCGGAATGCGCCCTTGAGGTTGTCGGTCGCGACGACACCGATCGTGCGGTCGATCGATGGAGAGTCGTTGTAGCGACCGTGGGAGTTGAAGTCCGAGGACAGATAGACGCCGATGCCGGTGAACCGGCCGAGGTCGAAGTCCGGGCCCTTGAGGTTGTGCACGCCGGTCTCGCTGACCGCGGTGTTGTGGTACTTCTCGTCGCTGAGCGTGGGCCCGCTGTGGCAGCTGTCGCACGCGGCCTTGCCGACGAACAGCTTGAGGCCGCGCTTGGCGGCGAGCGACAGTGCGCCGGTGTCGCCGCCGAGGTAGCGGTCGAACGGCGAGCCCAGGCTGATCAGCCGCCGCTCGTAGGCCTCGATCGCCTTGCCGTAATTGGCAAAGATCAGGTTGATCGAGTCGCAGTCGTCCGGCGCCATGTCCTTCCATGGACCGCTGGGATCGTTGGGCGAGGCGCTCGCGGGGAAGCGCGCGGCGTCGGGGTGCGCCGGGTCGAGCTCGACGGGGAGCGGCGTCGTGAACAGAGCGTCGTAGTCGGTGCGGTACTTCTGATAGAGGAAGTGCGCGACGACCGTTCGATCCATGCCCATGATGAACTCGGCCGGGATCAGGTTCTTGCCCCACAGGACGTCGTTGAAACCGCTCCAGCCGAACTGCTCCTTGTAGTAGGCGACATTGACCAGCGACGGCGCGTTGCGAAAGAACCAGTCGATGCCGAGCGACGTCCCGTTGGGCTGCGACCGCGTGTCGATCATCCATTGCTGGAGGTGGCAGCTCCGGCACGCCACCTTGCCACGCTCGCCGACGGCGCCGAGCCCGCCGTTCAGGCCGTCGTTGCCGGTCACGAGCGGGCCGGAGTAGCCGCGCTCGAAGAACAGGCGCTGACCCAGGGTCGCCGCGCGCGCATCGTCGGCGAACCGGTTGGTCGGATCCGCCGGCAGCGCCGGTAGCGGCCCGAGCGTGTCGATCTTGGCGAGCTCCGCCGTCGTGAAGATACCGTCGACCAACCCATCGCCGTCGCTACACCCGATGGCGCTCGCGCCGAGCACGCTCAGAACCACACCGACAGCGCGCGCGGTGCATCTCGTCGAGGTTTGCTCCACGGGAGGGGAATCGTCCGTGGACCCCAGGTTTCAAGTGGGCATCCGGCGGAGCACGAGCACGGTGGCGTCGTCGGCAAGCTCCGGTGAATGCTCGCTCACGGCGGCGAATACCGCATCCCGTATGACCTCGGCCGGCGCGCGGGCATGGCGCTCGACCAGCTGCATCACGCGTTCATAACCGAACGGGCGCCGCTGAGCGTCCTCGGCCTCGGTCACACCGTCGGTCAGGAGGACCATGACATCGCCGGGATCGATCTTCCACGCGAGGTCGACGTTGACGTGGTCGATGTCCTGCGTCACGGCAAGGAACGTCCCCGGGGTCGCGAGCAGGTCGATCGCTCCGGTCGCGGCGCGCCACACGATGGCGTCCATGTGTGCACCGGCCACCACCACGTGGCCGTCGGGCCGATATCGCATGACAGACAGCGTCATGTGGCGGTGGGCCTCGAGCCGATCATGCAGATTCTCGTAGACCACGCGGTTGAGTGTCTTCACCACATCGCGCGGGTTGGCGTCGGGCTGCGAGCGCACCAGCGATGCGATGCCGGTCTGGACCATCATCATCACGAGGCCCGCGGTGAGGCCGTGCCCCGAGACGTCGCCGATCGCGATCCAGCAGCCGTGCTCGACGGGGAGCACGTCATAGTAATCGCCGCCGACCTCCGACGCGGTCAGCATGCGCGCGGAGAGCTCGAGCCCGGCGACGTCGAGCGCGCGCGGCAGGATCGACACCTGGATGCGCGCCGCGATCTCGAGCTCGCGCGCGAGGCGCTCCCGGTCCGCGAGGGCCTCGCGCGACTGGCCGATCTCGCTGGCCATGCGATTCATCGCGTCGCCGAGCGACTCGACCTCGCGCGGACCGCGGACCGCACGCGGGGTGAGGTCACCGCGTGCGATCGCCTGGGTCCGCGCGACGAGCGCGTCGATCGGCCGCGCGAGCCGGCGCGCGAGCAGCAGCGCCATCGCCAGGGTGGCCGCTGCGGCGACACCGACGAGCACGAACAGGATCGCCAGCACGCGGCGGGCCGGCGCGAGGGCCTCGTCGATCGAGCGCAGCAGCAGGTAGTCGACGGCGTGCTGGCCCCGGTAGCCGGGGACGGGGAGCAGCTGCGCGAACCAGCGGCCGCCGCGGGCGCTGACCTCGCGGGCGCCGCCGCGCACCTGCGCGATCAGGAACGCGACGTCGTCGGCGTCGATGCCGGCGGGCAGGCGGGTGATCGCGACGCCATCGACCGCGACGATCAGCACGCCCGCGGTATGGCGGGCGACGGTCTGGGCCTCGGCATCGTCGATCGCGTGACCGATCACGAGCGCACCGACGACGCGCGCGCCGAACTCGAGCCGGCAGCCCTGGACCTGGTAGACCTTGTCGTCGGCGAGCCACACGCCCGACCCCTCGCCGTCGTCGAGTGCGCGCTGCACCGCGGGGCGATCCGAGAGGTCGAAGCCGGTCGCGCCCGGGACGGCGTGGTCGACGATCAGTCGTCCCGCCGGGTCGACGATCACGAACACGCCGGCGCCCACGGTGGTGGCGAGGGTCGTCACCGAGTCCACGATGGTCTCGCGCGCGACGTCCTCGGTGGCGACGACCGCGCGCAGGCGGGGCTCGTCGGCGACCACGCGGCACTCCTGGCGGTACAGCGACTGGCGAGCCGCATGCAGATCGAGCGTCACCTCGCGGCCGCGCTCGAGGTCCGCGGCGACGCGCTGGCGCGCCGAGCGATCGAGCACCGTCGCGATCGCGCCGATCGTCGAGCCCAGCACGGCGAGCACGAGCACGATCACCCACAGGAACACCGTCGTGCGCAGCGTCATGGCCGGCCTCGGTGCGCCGCGGGCGGCGGCTTCGCGATGACCGTCTTGCCGCGCGCCGCGCGGGCGCGGGTCAACGCGTGCTCCTCGACCTCGACGCCGAGCTCGCGCGCGACGCTGTCCGACAGCGAGCGCTCGACGACATCGACCGCCACCGCGCCGCGCGCGTGAAACTCGAACCGGGCGCGCCAGGCAGCGCGGGGCGCGATGCGCGTATCGCTCGCCACGCGCACCGCGCGCCAGAACGGCGCTTCGGCACCGGCCGCATCGACGAGCACACGGCCGAGCTCCCGGGTCTGAACCTCGTGGCCGACCGTCGCGCGCACGGCGATCCGCCGCTCCGGCAAGCCGGCGGGCACGTGGTGGCCCGCGGTCGCATTGGTCAGCGTCACGTCGACGACAAACCGGTCGGCCGCCGCGTCCTCGTGCGACGACACCTCGAGCGCGAGCGCCCGCCGCCGCAGATCCGAGGCGGCGCCGAGCATGCCGTGATGCGGCACACCCGCGCGCACCGGCGAGCCCACCGCGAGCGCGGCGCGACCGGCGGGCATGTGACAGCTCTGGCAGGGCTCGGCCGCGGCGGGCCCCGCGCGCCAGTCGGCGTACTCGGTGAACACCGGCAGCCCGCGCGGCTCCCACCAGTGGCAGCTGCCGCACAGCGCGGCCTCGCGGTGCTCCGGCGAGCAGCCCATGCGATGGAAATAGTGATCCGCCAGGTCGCAGCGCGGTCCGAACTTCACCATGTCGTCGATCGCGAGCCGCATCCTGGCCCCGGTTGCCGCCGGGGTCGGCTCGCGCAGCGTGTGGCACACGTCGCACGTGACGCCCTCCGTCGAGACGATGTCGTTGCCGCTGGGCTCACCGAGCGGCGCGTGGCAGCGATCGCACGTCGGGTCGTTCGCGGCCGCGACCGCCGCGCGGTACGCCGTGGAGGTCGCCGCGCGCGCGTGCGCGGAGCCCTCCCACTCGTCGTACATCTTGCCGTGGCACTCGCCGCAGCGCCCGGCGCCGGTCACGAAGACCTTGTGCGGGCGCGCAGGGCGGGCCGGCGCAGCGTCGATCGACTCCGCACTCCCTGCGGGAGTGCTGCGCGCCCCGGCAGAGCCGTGGCTTGCGATCGGTGCGGGCGCAGGTGCGGCCGCGACGGCTTCGCGCGCGGGATCCGCCGGACTGCACGCCGAGCTCAGCGAGGCGGCGAACGCTACTTGTAGCGCCCGTATGGCGTGCCGTCCTTCCGGGTATGTGTTTCGCGCTTCTCGACGGCGGTGACCGCCAGCTTGACGTCGGTCACCTGGCCGGGCTGCACGGTGACCGTCGCAGCCGCCTGATCGCCGGTCGGCAGCCACGCGACGAGCGGGATGTCGCCCGCCGGCACGCCGGTGATCCGGAATCGGCCCTGGTGGTCGGTGGTCGCGTAGTACGCATTGTCGAGCACCTTGACCTTGGCGACCATCTCCGAGTGGATGTTGCAGTACACGTCGACGGTCCCCGCGCGGCTCATCTCGACCGACTTCGTGGTGCCGCTCTTGTAGAGCCCGAGATCGAAGCGCGCCGGCCGCGACACCGAGAACACGTTGTGAAAGATCTTGTCCTCGTTCGGGAAGTCCACCGTGGTTCCGCGCACGACGATCGTCACCGGCGGATCGAACTGCTTGTCGCGCTGCTTGACCACCGCGTGGCCCTTCGGCGCGGCCGGCTCCTCCGCAATGCCCTCGAGGTAAACCAGCACGCCCGCGCTGGTCGCGCGCCCCTTGACGGTGACCGTCCCGCGGATCTCGCCGGTGTTTGGCGAGGCGTGCGCCTGCGCGCCGAGTCCGGCGAGCATCACGAGCATCACGAGCATCCGTGCGATGACCTTGTTCATGAGCTCTCCGACGGGGGACTCAGTACTTGATGACAAGCGATGTGGTGAGAACGTCATTGGGGAACTGAGGAATGCGCCCGAGCTCGCGGTCGTGCGTGCCCTCCGCCTTGACGATCACGTGGGCGCCCAGCTCGGCGCGGAGGCCGGCGGTGACCCGCACGAGCTGCGAGATGTACACGAAGCTGGCGCCGCTGCGGTGCACGGCATCGCGCCAGTCCACGCGCGCGTACGGCTCGAGCAGGTTGGTGAGGCGATAGCTGACCAGACCGTATGCGCCGGTGTAGTGAATGCAGGGCGCGAGGTCGCACGCGATCTCGGAGGTCTTGCCGTTCGCGCGGCCGTGCACGATCTCGGCGGTGAGCTCGACGTCGTTCCAGTCCACGTGGAGATCTCCGCCGATGTGCCATTGCCGGACGCCGTCGTCGGGCTGCAGGTCCTGCGCGCCGAACGCGCCCGACACGCCGAGGTCGAGCTGCTTGCCGACCAGGTACGACAGCCGGCCGGCGACGGTCTTCATCTGGTTGGTGTCGGTCTCGTCGCTGAACGGAAAGCCCTCGATGCCGTGGCCGCCATTGGTCACCGCGACGTTGAGG
>DATIPJ010000187.1:0-4800 GCA_035472155.1 Kofleriaceae bacterium | reverse complement strand
ATGCCGGTGTTCTTCACGTTGCACCAGTTGCCGCGGTGGGCGCGACGGCCATCGCGACGTCTCCCCCGGCAACATCCTGCTCGGCCTCGACGGCACCGTGAAGCTCGCCGACTTCGGCATCGCCAAGGAGACCCGCGTCTCCACGCTCTCGGGCTCGATGCACGGCACGGTCACCTACATGGCGCCCGAGCAGTGCCAGGGGCACGCCTTCGACCGCCGCGCCGATGTGTTCTCGCTCGGCGTCATCCTCTACGAGCTGGTCACCGGCGTGCGCCTGTTCTGGGCCGACAACGACGTCGCCTCGCTCCACCGCGTGCTCTCGGGGACCGTGCCGCGCCCGCGCACGGTCAAGCCCGCGCTGCCGAGTGTCCTCGAGGACATCGTGATGACCGCCGTCGCCCACGACGCCGACGGCCGCTACGCCACCGCGCTCGAGCTGGCCACCGCCCTCGAGCTGTACGCCGCCGGCGCAGGCGAGATCCTCGGCGCGCGCTGGATCGCCCGGGCGATCGAGCACGTCGTCGGCGCGCGGCCGGTCCCCTGGATCGCGGGCCCGACCGTCCCCGACATCGCGCTGCCGACCCTCCCCGAGGGTGCCGTCCCCACCATCCCCGACCTCGCGCCGCGCGACGAGGACTCGCTGGTCGCGCTGATCCGCGCCGCGTCTCCCGACGAGCAAGACGAGCCGCCGTTCGGCGCGGGCGACGACGCCCCCGCTGCGGCGGCATCCGAAACCGGCGAGCCCGCTCTCGAGCCGCTCGCTTCCGCGCCGCCCGCACCTGCGGCGTCGTCGAGGCCCGCACCCTCGCCACCGGCACCCTCGCCACCGGACCCCTCGCCACCGGCACCCTCGCCGCCATCGCAGCGCAAACCCGCGCCTGCATCCGCGTCGTCTGCCGCATCCCGGCGCCGCTCGCGGGCCTCGATGGCCGCGGTCGTCGTCGCGGGCCTCCTCGGCGGCAGCGCCGTGACTGCCCTCCTGATGACCCGCGGCTCGAGCGCACCCGCGACCAGCGCCCCGCGTCCCACCGTCGAGCCACCCACGCCGAGCTCCCCGGCAAGCAAGTCGCAAGCGCACATCGCGCCGCCGTCGAACGCACCTCCATCCAGCGACCCCACATCGGCCGCACAACCGGCGGCAACGGGCGCATCGACCGCTGGCCCGCCACCGACGAGTGGCACGCCATCGACGACCGGCGCGGCATCGTTGCGTGCCCCCGCCGCCGCGAGCACTTCTGGTGATCGCCACCAGGCCGTGCCAGCGCCTCCCGGCGTTTCCTCCCCGCCGGGCCGCAACAAGCGCCACAAGCCTCCGGGGGCTCGTGCCGCAGTCCGCGACTCCGATCCGAAGGCCGCCGACAAAGCCCCGCCCGCCGTCGCGCTGCCTGCACCGCCCGCGCCGCCGGTCGCCGAGACTCCGAGCGCCGGCTCATCCTCGGCGCCACCTGCCGCGGCGCCCGCGAAGGTCGAGTGGAAGCCCACCATGCTGCTGCCGACCGACGGCTCCGCGGCGAAGGCGCCCACGCCCAGATGAAGGGCGCTCGGTGCAGATGAAGTGCGTCGCGCTCGCTGTGGTGCTGGTCGCCTCGCGGGCTGGCGCGGATACCGTCGAGGAGCATCTGGCGCGCGTGCGGCAGCTGTACGAGAAGGGCGACTTCGTGCATGCGCGCGACGAGCTGCTCGAGGCGTACAGCCATGATCCGCGGCCCGACCTCCTGTTTGCACTGGGCCAGGTCGAGCTCAATGTCGGCCACTACCAGAAGGCCATCGACTACTACGAGCGCTTCATCGCGACGGATCCGAGCGCGGAGCAGGTCGCCCTCGCGCAGCAGGCGATCGGCGCCGCGCGCGCCCGCCTCGCCGAGAAGCCGGTGCCTGCCGCGCCGCCCGTGCGCCCGCCGCCGCACCGGCAGTGGGACACCGAGGACACCGGCATCGCCGCGCTCGGCGGAGCGACGCTCCTCGTCGGCGTCGGGCTGTTCATCTACGGCCGCCGCCTCGGCGGCGATGCGAGCGGCACGCTCTCCGACTACAACGACCGGCTGTCGCAAGCCGAGCTCACGCAGTGGGTCGGCGCAGGCTGCGCCGCCGCGGGCGCGCTGGCCGTTGGCGCGGCGGTGTTGCGCTGGCGGCTGCACCTCGTCGACTCCGAGGTCGAGCCACTCGCCGCGCCGGGCGCCGCCGGCCTTGCGTGGGTACGGCGATGGTGACGCGGCTCGTGGTCGCCGCGCTCGCCGCGCTCGCGTGCGCGCTCGCCGGCTGCACGCATCCCAACTACCACTGCAACTCGGACCAGGACTGCGACGTCGGCGAGGCCGGCCGCTGCGAGGTCGACCAGCGCTGCACCGCGTTCGATCCGAGCTGCCCGCTGCACCGACGCTACGCCGACCACTCGGGCTCGGTATCCGCGACGTGCTTCGACGACCACCTCGCACCCGCGAATCTGTGCGCCGCCGGCCAGCCGCCCGCCCTCGCGCAGAGCTGCGCGGCCACCGTCTGCGCGGCGCTCGAGAGCTGCTGCGCCACCGGCTGGTCCGAGGCGTGCGTCCAGCAGGCGCAGCTGTTGTGCGACGACGTCGTGTGCGACACGCGCATCGCGATCACCGCCACCAAGGGCGCGCGCACCGACCTCTGGGACCTGTCGTGGGACGGGCAGAAGTGGTCGGCGCGCCAGGACCTGCGGCAGACCGCGCTGGCATGGCTCGCCCCGGCGCCCGGCACGGTCGACCCGCAGCTCGCCGCATTCTCGGGCGACGCGCTCACGTTCGGCGACACCACGATCCCGGTCGCGGGCAACCACAACTACCTCGACATCACGTCGGTCGACTTCGACCGCGACGGCCGCGCGACCGCCGCGCTGTCGTTCAACGACGGCCGCGGACCGAAGGTCGAGATCACCAAGCTCGACGATGGCTCGTCGCGCGAGGTCGCCACGACGGCCGGCACGCGCCTGTCATGGGGCGATACCGACCGCGACCCGTTCCCCGACGGCATCGCCGAGACCGGCACCGGCACGCGCTACAATCTATTGTCGAACGTCGAGGCCGCGGACCACAAGCGTGCGATCGACGACCGCGTGGGCGCGAACGTCAGCGGCGGCACCTCGAGCAACCCGCCCGCCGTGCGCACCTTCGACTGGGTCGACCTCGACGGGGACGGCCACCTCGATGTCCTCGTGTGGGGCTACTCGGTCGATCTCCACCTCGGCGCCGGCGATGCGATCGGCCCCGGCGTGCTGTTTCGCATCGACTGCGATCCGCCGGGCAACTCGACCGGCTGCGATGCGACCGTGCAGGCCGACCACGCGTTCGCCGGCGCCTCGCTCCCCGGCCGCATGGGCAACTCGCTGGTCATCGCCACCCACCCGCAGCGCGGGCTGTTCCGCGCGCAGATCCGCGGCACCAACCTCGCACTGTCGCCGTACACGTTCCCGACGCTGCCCTGCACCGCCACCGGCACCTGCCCGCCGGTGATCGCCGTCGTGATCCGCGATCTCGACGGCGACCACGCGCTCGACGTCATCGCCATCGACGCCGACCTCCAGGTGTTCACCGCGCTGGCCAAGGACAACCTGACGCTGCGCGCCGCGATCAAGATCCCGACGACGCCGGCCGCGCCCGCCTTCACCGCCGTGCGCACCTCGGTCACCGGCGCTCCGCGCTGAGCGACACCGGGGATCCCTGGCGCCCGCGCGCTGGCGATCGACGGGCGAGGTTCCGGCTACACTTGCCCGGTGCTGTATGCGGCGATCGCCCAGACCAGCAAGCTGCTGGTCGAGACTTCCTCGCGAAAGAAGAAGGTCGAGCTGATCGCCAAGCTGTTGCGCGAGCTCGCGCCCGACGAGCATGCGATCGTCGCGCGCCATCTCTCGGGCGAGGTGCCGTACAAGCTGGGCATCGGCTACGCGACGGTCGCCGAGCTCGGCGGGCAGGTCGCGCCGGCGCCGACCGCGCAGCTCGTGGTGACCGACGTCGATCGCCGGTTCGCCGCGATCGCCGCGCTGAGCGGCGCCGGGTCGGCGAAGGCCAAGCGCGATGCGTTCGGCGCGATGCTGGCCGCCGCGACCGCCGCCGAGCAGGGCTTTCTGGGCGCGCTGGTCGTCGGCGGGCTGCGCCAGGGCGCGCTCGATGCGATCGTCGTCGACGCGATCGCCGCCGCGACCGGGCTCGACGGGCGCACCGTGCGCGCGGCGTACATGCTCGCCGGGGACATCGGCGCAGTGGCCGCCGCCGCGCTCGCTGACGGCGCCGCCGGGCTCGCGCGGTTCGGGCTCACGATCTTTCGGCCCGTGCTCCCGATGCTGGCGCAGACCGCCGACACGGCCGGCGAGGCGATCACCAGCTTCGGCGGACCGGCTGCGCTCGAGCTGAAGCTCGACGGCTTTCGCGTGCAGATCCACAAGGACGGCGAGCGCGTCCGCGTGTTCTCTCGCGCGCTCAACGAGGTCACCGGGCAGGTCCCCGAGGTGGTCGCCGCGGCGGCCGCGCTCCCCGCGCGCCGGCTCATCCTCGACGGCGAGGCCAGCGCGTTCGGGCCGGGCGGCCGCCCGCTGCCGTTCCAGGACACGATGAGCCGCCAGGGGCCGCTGACGCTGACCCTGTTCGACGCGCTGCTCGTCGACGATCAGACGCTGCTGGCGGTCCCCGCCGGCGAGCGCTTTGCGCTGCTCCACGGCCTCGCGCCTGCCTACGCCGTGCCGCGCCTGGTCACCAGCGATCCCATCGAGGCCAATGCGTACTTCGAGAGCGCGGTCGCGCGCGGCCACGAGGGCATCATGGCCAAGGCGCTGGAGGCGCCGTA
>DATIPJ010000186.1:0-2819 GCA_035472155.1 Kofleriaceae bacterium | reverse complement strand
GGTACGTGCATCGTGCTCGACGCCGGCACCGGGATCCGCGAGTGCGGCAAGCAGATCGAGCGCGATGGCCACACCGGTCCGATCCACCTGCTCATCACCCATCCGCACTGGGACCACGTGATCGGCCTGCCGTTCTTCGGGCCGCTGTACACCAAGGACCGCCGGATCATCCTGCACCCGATGAACGCGGCCGGCAGCGAGCGCATGCGCAACCCGGTCATCTTCGACGGCGAGCACTTCCCGGTCCGGTTCGCCGACCTCCCGGCGAAGGTCGAGCGCGAGAACCCCAGCTGCGAGCACCGGATCGGCTGCGCGCGGGTCACCGGCGTCGATCTCAACCACCCCGGCGGTTCGATCGGCTTCCGGATCGATGACGAGGGCGACGGCAGCTCGCTGTGCTACCTGACCGACAACGAGCTCAATCCACCCAGGGGCCAGATCACCACGCCGGCGCACCTCGCGCGGTTCGCGGCCGGCGCGTCGCTCCTGATCCACGACGCCCAGTACCTGCCGAGCGACATGCCGGCCAAGCACGGCTGGGGCCACTCGCAGGTCGACGAAGTCCTCGCCCTGGCCCGCGACGCCGAGGTGCGCGCGGTCGCGCTCCACCATCACGACCCGGACCGCGATGACGACGCGCTCGATGCGATCGCGGCCAGCGCCACCCGCTGGGCCCAGGCAAACGCCCCCGGGCTCGACGCGATCGTCGGGCACGAGGGACTCGTTCTCGAGCTGCGCCGCTAGCCGGCGGCTCGGGCACCGGGCGCTACACGCCCTTGATCCGCTCGTTCTGCGGGTCGTAGAGCGGACGGAGCGACGCCGTCGCCGCGAAGCGCCGGCCAGCGATCTCGACGTCCCAGCTCGCGCGATCGATCGCGGCCTGGTCGATCACACCGCCGGGCAGCGCGCTGGCCTCGATCATCGCGAGACCGACCGCGCCGCCCAGCGTGTGGCCGTACGACGCCGCGCGGATATAGCCGCACGGCCGGCCGTCGCAGCGCACGACCTCGGCGTGGAACAACATCGGCTCGGGGTCGCGCACGAGGATCTGGAGCAGCCGCCGGGGCAGCGCGCCGCGCGCCTTCTGTGCGAGCACGGCGTCCTTGCCGAGGAAGCCGCCCGGCTTCTTCAGATCGACGGCGAAGCCCAGGCCCGCCTCGAGCACGGTGTCGGTGTTGTCGATGTCGTGGCCCCAGTCGCGGTACGCCTTCTCCATGCGCAGGCTGGCCAGTGCCTTGAGGCCGGCGTGGACCAGGCCGAAGCGCTCGCCCGCGGCGACGATCCGGTCGTAGACGTGCGCCGTCTGCTCGGCCGGGATGTACAGCTCGTAGCCGAGCTCGCCCAGGTACGTGATGCGAATGCACAGCACGCGGGCGAAGCCGAGCTCGATCTCGCGCACGCCGCGGTACGGAAACGCAGCGTCCGACATATCGGCGGTCGTCAGCGCCGCCATCAGCTCGCGCGAGCGCGGGCCCTGTACGTTGAGCTGGCCGTACGCCGAGGTCACATCGGCGATGTGCGCGTGCTCGTCGCCGAAGCCGCGCTTCATCCAGGTATGGACGTGGCGATGCACGGTGTCGGACGCCACCACCCAGTAGCGATCGTCGTCGAGCTTGGCCACGGTGAGGTCGGCCTGCAGCTTGCCGGCCTCGTCGAGCCACTGCGTGTACGTGATCATCCCGGCCGCGCCGTCGACCTGGTTGGCGCTGATCCAGTTGAGCAGCCGGCCCGCGTCGCGGCCCTCGACGAGGAACTTCGACATGAACGACATGTCCATGACGATCGCGCCGGTGCGCGCCGCGGCGTGCTCGGCGGCCCAGTACGGGAACCAGCGCTGGCGGCCCCACGAGAATCCGTCGACGGTGGCGGGCTCGCCGGGCGGCGCGTACCAGTCCGCGCCCTCCCAGCCGCTGACGTCGCGAAAGTAGGCGCCGCGCGCGGCGAGCCGATCGTGGATCGGCGACAGCTTGGCGCCGCGCGCCGTCTGCATCACGTATGTCGGGTAATGGCACTTGTAGACCATGCCGAGCGACTCCACCGTGCGCGTCCGCCGGTACTCCGGGTTGGCCTGGTACGCGTGCAGGCGGTCGATGTTCATCGCCGTGACGTCGACGTCGGGCCGCCCGTTGGCGATCCAGTGCGCCATCACGCGCCCGAGGCCGCCGCCGGTCAGGATGCCGATCGAGTTGAGCCCGGCGGCGACGAAGTAGTTCTTGAGCTCGGGCGCCTCGCCCACGCACGGCAGGAGGTCGGGCGTGAAGCTCTCGGGGCCGCAGAACAGCTTGCGCACGCCGGTGGTCAGCGCGATCGGTACGCGCTGCATCGCCGTCTCGATGTAGCCCGCCATGCGATCCCAGTCGGGCTGGATCTCGCCGAACGAGAAGTCCTCGGGCACGCCGCCCACGCGCCACGGCGCGCACACCGGCTCGAACAGCCCGATCATCAGGCCGCCGACCTCCTCGCGGAAGTAGCCATACGACGCCGGATCCTCGAGTACCGGCCAGCTCGCCGACAGCTCGGGGATGCGCTCTGTGATGAGGTAGTAGTGCTCGGCGGCCTGGAGCGGGACGGTGACCCCGGCGGCGGCGCCGAGCTGGCGCGCCCAGATCCCGGCGCAGTTGACGACGTACTCGGCGGCGATCGGCCCGGCGGGCGTGGTCACCCCGGTCACCGCGCCGCGCCGCCGGGTCACGCCGGTGCACGGCACGCCCTCGAGAATCCGCACGCCGAGCTGGCGGGCCCCCTTGGCGAGCGCCATCGTGACGCCGACCGGATCGGCGCGCCCGTCTTCCTTGACGTAGAAGCCGGCGAGCAGGTCG